>JAKBGP010000010.1 GCA_021833045.1 Thermoplasmata archaeon | reverse complement strand
TATAATGGATGTTTCTCAATATCTTCATTCAAATGGCATAGGAAATTTCTTTTCAGTCTTTTCAATGCCAGACGAAAAGAACAGTTCAGTCTACGCATTCTACATTTATCAGGGTGGACTCTCACTGCCAAACAGGGATTATTACATTCAGGATTCTTTCCAAAAGACAAGGGATGAATTTGTAACTCATATGAAGAACATGTTCACCATGTATGGATACTCCCCAATGGAGTCAAATGATTTTTCTGAAAAAGTGATGAAAATAGAAACTTACATTGCAAAGGCAAGCAGACCCCAGGCAGATCTCAGAGACTCTGAAAAGAACTATAACAGAATCCTATATGGTGAGCTCAATGAAAAGTTCAGCAGGTTAAACCTGGTAAAATACCTCGAAATGTCAGAGGTACCAAAAACTGAATACATAGTCGTTGGTCAGCCTGAAGTTCTGAGTGCTGTGGATAAAATGTTTGAAGAGTTTTCACTGGAAGACCTCAAGACATATCTTAAATGGAATGCAATTAACTATGCTGCACCCTATCTACACGAGGCTGCAGAGATGGAACACTTTGATTTCTTCAACAGGAAACTGCTGGGACAGGAAGTACCGGAAAAAAGATGGAAAAAGGCAGTGAATATTGTAGATAGATCAATAGGTGAAGCTCTTGGAGAACTTTATGTTGAGCAAGAATTTGGTAAGGAAGCACGGGAAAGAATGGAGACAATGGTTAATGATATAAGATCTGTCTTTGAGGAGAAACTGAAGGGTTTACCATGGATGAGCGATGTAACAAAGAAAAAGGCACTTGAAAAATTCAGTAAGTTCAGGGCAAAGATCGGATTCCCAACAAAGTTCATTGATTATTCATCAATTGTCATAAAAAAGGATGATCTTCTGGGAAATGTTATGAGATCAGAAAACTTTGAGTTTAAAAGAGAGGCCACAAGAATCGGTGAACAGGTTGACAGAGAACTCTGGCTAATGACACCTCCAACAGTAAACGCTTATTTCTCCCCAACAGAAAATGAGATAGTGTTTCCTGCAGGTATACTTCAACCTCCCTTCTTCGATGCTACCATGGATGATGCTGTAAATTACGGAGGTATTGGGGGCGTTATATCACATGAGATTACCCATGGGTTTGATGACCAAGGAAGAAGATATGACATGGACGGAAATCTCAAGGACTGGTGGACGGAGGAAGATGCTAAGAAATTCACAGAAAGGGCAGACGAGGTTGTAAAACTATACGATTCTCTTGAAGTTTTACCCGGACTCCATGTTAATGGAAAACTTACCCTGGGAGAGAATATTGCAGATCTTGGTGGGGTTAGTATTGCATTCGAGGCATTACAGAGAAGATTAAGGAAAAACCCAGAACTTAATAAGAAGATTGATGGGTTCACACCAGAACAAAGATTCTTCTTATCATGGGCCCAGATATGGAGAGGAAATAACAGAGAACCTGAGATCAGAAGAAGAATATCCATAGACCCACATTCTCCCAATGTCTTCAGAGGTTCCATACCTGTTATGAATCATGAAAAATTTGATTCTGCATTTATGGAACTTTCCAAGGTTAAGAAGGGATTGGAAAAGAAGATATTCATCTGGTAAACCATATTTTCAATAACTTTTTTTAAATTTTTCTGATACCTATTAGTTCAAATTTTGAACTTCTATACTTTTTTAATTCATTTCCCGACATTTCATGTTAATGATTGAAATAACCAATGTTACTGCCTCCTAGGCTAGATTAATGAAATTGATTTTCAAAGAAAAGTGGTTTACGCTCAATGTAAGTTTGTTATGGTAACAGGATAGAAAAACACTAACTACCCAGTATTTATCTGATCCTGAATACAGGATATAAAATGGTGGACGTTGAGATTATAAAAGTTAGAGGGAAAAGGAAATACATGGTTCTGCGATTAAAGAAAGACGGTATCTTTTCCCTAAGAGTATCCAGTCATGTAACAGACACTCAGATCGATACTTTTCTGGACAAAAATGCCAATTGGATGAGAAAAACAAAGGAAAAATTCGACAAAGCTATAGAAATGAAGAAAAATGTCAAATTTGAGAATGGGGAGAAACGTCTGTTATTTGGAAAAGAGTATGAAATTAGGATAGTAAAAGATAGAAAATGTTTATCATTCGATGGTTTTTTTAATCTTTCAGAGAACTGTATGGAAGATGAGAGAAAGGTTTTCAGGCGTTTCTACCGTGATGCATTAAAAAGTTATCTTGAAGAGAGATTAGATATATTTTCCAGAAGAATGGATTGTAGTTACTCCTCATTTTCTGTTGGTAGTGCAGCAAGAACGTGGGGGAGCTGTCGTAACAAAACCATATTAAGATTCACACTTCTACTGGCAATGGCACCCGTTGAGGTTATAGATTACGTGATCATCCATGAGCTTGTTCATACAAAAATTGGTGCCCATGGAAAGTTATTCTGGATGGATGTTGAAAAATTTGCGCCAGACTGGAAGGAAAGGAGAAAATGGCTCATTGAAAATCGTGACCTGCTTTTATCCTACGTGTGAGACATTGCTTATTGCCAAATAGGAAAGTGGTTCCCAAAGCTTTTATAAATACTTTACAGATGAACCACCATGGAGAAAGTTAAGTTTGGAAATACTGACTCAATGATTACACCCATGGGTGTTGGTACATATTATGATTTTAAATGGATAGGTCTTGCGAAAACCTTGAGAATAAAGCCTGGAAAGGAGAGGAGAGTCAGTGCAATAAAAGCTGCAATAGACACAGGCATTAATTTCATTGACACTGCGGAAATATATGAGACAGAGCCCTTTGTGGCTGAAGCCATAAAAGGAAGAAAAAGAGATGAACTTTTCATAGCTACCAAGGTATTTCCACTGCATTACTCATATGATGGAGTTATCAAATCATGTGAGAGGAGTCTGAGAAAACTGCAGACAGATTATATAGATCTATACCAGCTTCATATGCATTCGAGTGCTGATAAGGTTAAAGAGGCATTAAGGGGACTTGAACATCTCAAGGATGAGGGAAAAATCAGGCATATAGGAATTAGCAATTTTAATCTTGATCAAACAAAGGAGGCAGTCTCGTTCATGAAAAAATATGAGATCAAGTCAACACAGATGAACTTCAATGTTGCCCACAGAAATATAGAAAAAGATCTGGTTCCGTACTGCAGGGAAAACAGTATTGCCATCATTGCATATTATCCACTTGCCCATGGAATGCTCACATCTGAATCATCTCTGGGAAAGGAAGTATTGAGCGAAATTGAAAAGAATCATGGAAAGAAGACCATGCCTCAAATTGCCCTCAACTGGTTTTTCAGTAAATATGACTTTGTGTATCCCATTCCTAGGGCATCCAATCCCGATCATGTGAAGGAGAATGCAGGTTCCATGGGATGGAAGATGACACAGGAAGAAATTGAACTTGTTGAAAGGGCTGCCAGTGGTATCCAGAGTCCATCGTGGAGTGGAGACAACACCGCATGATCCATAGTTAAGATCCATTCTATTTTTTCCTTGATCCTAAAGGGAAAGCAGAAATTCAACTACTTCTGAGGAGACAGTTTCATAAAAAGGTGGGTTAAACACCTGTGCTGGATGGTGGAAATAACCTGCATTTCTACAGGAATTTGTGTAGTAACGCACCTAATATAGAAGGCAGAAATAAGACTCACATATGAAGGTGAGATAATGCTTGTGGCAATTGTGGATGCTGACGTACCTTCTACGTAATACATTCCTTTTAGTATTCTCTTGATTTGTTTAATGGTATAAAGCCTGTTTGATACATATTTTTCAGGTTTGCAGAAGATTCTAGCTGCATAATGTATGCTAAATACTTCCAGTTGATAGTATTTTTCTTTTCTAGGAAGTCCTCCCTTTTCATAACACTAAATACATTTGTAAGTGGTAAAACATACCATTATGAGTATTCATTAATACAGATGTATGAACCATAACGCTAGTATTTAAAAATGGGTCGGCATATGACAAATAGAGTTGCTTTGAAATCACATTATGGATCTTGGTTTCAATTTCATACACACATGTTTTATTGAGTGAGCACTTAAGGATTTATGGATAATATAGAAATCATTTCAAAACAAACTGAGATACTTGGAGAAGGGCCTACATGGGATAAGAGAAATAACAAAGTTTACTGGGTAGACATAAAGGGTCATCTCTTTAGATCCTATGATCTTTCCAGCGGAAAAATAGAAACTGTGAAGACAGATGGTATGGTATCATCTCTGGTTCCATCAAAATCAGGAAAGATGTATGCAACTATAGGCCACAGGTTTACGTCAATAGATCCTTCAACCGGTAGTGAAAGCATACTTGCGGAAACTGAAACTTCACTTGAAAGTAACAGATTCAATGATGGAAAGGTCGATCCATACGGTAACTACTGGGCAGGAACCATGGATATGAATGAAAAGGAACCGGTAGCATCACTATATGTTTACACAAAGGAGAAAGAATTAAAAAAAGTACTGGGTGGACAGACCATTTCCAATGGACTTGCATGGGATACGAAACGAATGATATTCTATCATATCGATACTCCGACCAGAAAGGTCAGATCTTATACATACGACGAAAATTGCCAGCTCACCAATGAAAGTATAGCAGTGGATTTCAGAACAGAGATTGGATTTCCAGATGGAATGAATATAGATACTGAAGGAATGATATGGGTCGCCCACTGGGGAGGTCACAGGATATCAAGATGGAATCCATCAACAGGAAAGAAACTGAGCGAAATCATTTTCCCAGCGACAAATGTAACATCCTGTGTGTTTGGTGGAAAGAAAATGACTGAACTTTTTGTTAGTTCAGCAAAACTTACCGATAGTCAACCCAAAGATCCAAAGGACTTGGGTGGATCAATATTCAGAGTTGACACTGGAATAAAAGGTGCTGAAACATTTTACTATGATGACTCAAAATAGTGTGTGAATAAACAAATAGGAAATTCTTGAACAAGAATCTCCACTTTAGATTTCACTGTATTTCCTTTACCTACCCTTGACCTTTTAGCAACCAGTAATTGAGAGATTGAGCTAATTAAGAGGATGTATTAAAAATCATGCAGTTGTAACTGCAGTTGCATTGTAGAAGTTCTCGGGTGCATAGAAAGAATATGTTTGTCCGTTTAGATTAAGTTCTATGGGATTACTTGATTCGAAATAATTTAAAGTATAATTTGAACCAGGTAGTGGTGAATTAGATATAAAGGAAAAGATCTTCGCGTTTTCAGTATTGGAAAATGATCCAACTGATGAGAAGTCACCCAGTATATCTCCACTGAGCCCTATCACATGTGATATAATGGATGCCACCTGAACTATAACAGCTGGTTCTGTCGCATCCATATCCGCACCATTTGCAGCTGATTCTGCAGATACTATAGCAAGTTCAAGTCCCATTGTGGCTGAGAAAATCTTAAGACCTTCAGATACCTGCTTGTAGGCACTTGATACATTGAGCCATCCGGTTGAATGTTCGTAAAATGTTTCTGTAGAATAGGTTTTTTCACTACCACTGTCATTGAGAATGAATGATCCTGTTCTTGTTTTCAAGTAATGCTGTATAACCCATACAGCACTTATTGGCATATTTGAATAACTCAACTGGAGGCCATTTGTTGTATTTATATTGGTGATCTCCCCTACTGTGTACTTGCCATCCAGAGTTGTTTTAATTATTCTATTAGATAAAACATTGATTGAATAAGAACCTGTATTCGGACACTCCAGTATTTCCAGTTTTTCCCTATGAAGATGTGTGTAAGTTGAATATCTTTCGAAGTAATATGAAACACCAGGAATTCCTATTACTACTGTTGTGTGATTTAATGCCCTGCTTTCCTTAGAGTTTTTGACAAGAGCATTCCATATTGCTGTTGGGTAAGCAACTGCCCCCGTGGCTGAACCACCCTCTATAGAACTAAAAATCTTAGAAACGGAAGGATTTGGCGATATGGTGGTGGTGATCTGACCTGATGAACTTTCATAGACCTGGTTAGAGCTTAGATTTATAACGGAGTCAGAAAGGCAAATGGTGTTGCCTGTTACTACTCCTGATTTTCCATTATCCGCATTCCTTCCTATGTGTGCAATTGATAGTGGTAACATTCCATTGAAATCAGTTACATTTTCTAATACACTGGATGTAACGTTGTAGTACCTGCATTCATATTTGACTGTTGGGTTCCCACATTTTACAGGCGTTATCAGATCATTCATTTGTTTCTTATTCACATTAGAATCAGAAATAGTAGGAATGAACTTTTTTTCATGTACTATCTGTAAGGGCTTATTTGAAAATGACAGACCTATATTGAAATTAATAGGTGTATAATCAACCTGTGAATATTGTGTCACATTAACATCACTGCCATTGAACCATCTGTTCAGCACATTTATGCTGGATCCCGTTGATGAATCGGAAACTTCTGTAACTGCTGAGGGTTTCCCTGTATGTACATTTAATGGATTAAAGGGTATATTGTTGTAATACTGGTATATGTACAGAGTGCCATTTTCTTGTGTAACTGTCTTTGTTGCCTCAACGGTCATAGACAGATTAGTACTTCCCCTATAGTGCTTCGTGACATTACTCCATTCATGTGCTACCTGGTTGAATGCCAATGGCAGGAAGAATTTTGTGTAAGTATCATTCACTGGGTATATGGTTACATTCATTAAAAGATCCTCAACACTGTTGTTATACCTGTTCATTCCTGACATATTAACTGTGTTCATACCTTTATGAACTGCCTGTGGTACAGGTAGGTACAACTGAATATTTATTGTGGTGTTATTGGAAAGATGAAAACCGTGATCGTCTAAATTATTAGAGCATGATAGAATGACAGAGGGACCAAATACTCCAGTTTTAGAAATAGCAGTAGGCGAATGACTGCTGTCTCTGTAATATTCCGTTATTGATAGAGCCCCTGCAAAGATCATCACAGAGATGAGAATGATGGAGATCAGCTTTCTATTGGTCATAATGCAGTAATTAGGATTTGTATATAAACCTTATCTTAGAGCGGAGTGGGTGACTCTTTTCTAAGAGGAGTCTATAATTAAAACGTAATTTCGCAAAGCAGTCCAGAACAGTGCATTACCTACTCTTTCATTCCTACTATTAGGTATATTTCAACTTAGTATATTCTGTCATTTGCAAATCACAAATGAGGATGACCCAAAATAGCTAAAGATGATTCTTATAGAATGAAGTTTCATGCATTTATATGTGTTATTCTGCAATTACAAAAACTCACCTTTTTATATGGTAATGTTCTTATTACAAACAACATTCCTCCTTCAACTTATCACCGATTTTATTATTTATGTTATCTTCAATGAATTTATCTACCATTCCAGAGTAAAGCCTCATTTAAAAACTGATGAAATACGGTAATACAGTATAATAATATTTGTATAGTATGTTTAATTTGAGGGTAATATTTTACCATAGAAATTGATTGGTAAAAACTTGAATTTTCCCTCCTTTTTCGGAAAGTAAATTAAACAATGTATAATTGTAAGTTATGACAGTAAAGGATATTTTTAGAAATCTCGATGTGGTTGAAAAGATTCTAATAAGAAATGGTGGTGAGAATGCTAATGACAGGTCTTTTTTCTACATGTCACAGGTGAATGGTGGATTGTTCGAGGGTTCATCAATAGTTGCAGATAGAGATCACATAAAGATGTTTGTATACAAACTTGAGGAACAGACAGCAAGGTCAACAGGCCATGAGGTATATGTTGCGTCATCTTCAGCACAGATGAATGAGATGATTCAAAAGGAGTTACGCGGTCAAACAAAAGTTGGTGTTAACAAAGATTCTCTAACAGTAAATATGTTTGAAAGTGTAAAGAAAATATGCGGAAATGCAGACCTTGTAGATGTATCAAAGAACATCTCGGAAGCGAGAATGATAAAGGATATGATGCTGAAATAAGAAAACTGAAGGAAGCCGCTAAAATTAGTAGTGAAATATATGATATTTCAATGGATCATCTGAAGGAAGGGATGACAGAGATGGAACTGTCTGCATATATGGTATATATGATGATGTCAAATGGGGCATCAGAACCTTCATTTAGCACCATTGTTTGCTTTGGATCAAATGCATCTGAACCGCACCATTCTCCTGGTAAGAGGAAGTTAAAAACAGGTGATTTTGTCCTTACTGACTATGGAGCAGCCTTTGAAAGATATCATGCAGACACAACTAGAACTTCAGTTTTTGGCAGGGCAACAGAAAAGCAGAAAGAGATTTATGAAATTGTTTACAATGCTCAACAATCAAGCATGAAGATAATTAGAGAGGGTATAAATGGAAGGGATGTCAACGCAAAATCATATGAAATCATAGATAGTTCTCCATATAAGGGTAGATTAATGCATGGTGTTGGACATGGGATAGGTCTTGATGTTCACGATCACCCAGCCTTCGGTAGTTATGATTTTAATCTGAAAAAGGACATGGCCGTTACAGTCGAACCAGGAATTTATATTCCTGAATATGGTGGTGTGAGAATAGAGGATGATGTTCTGGTTAAGAAAGATGGGTTTGAACTGCTTACAGAGAAACCTCCTAAAGAACTCATTGAGTTATCTTAGAATAACTTTCATGAACTAACTTAGATCCATTTTACAGATTGTGAACATATAAAATCATTATTGTTTTTTTCTGGTAGTTGAGTGTGTAATTTAATAGGAAAAATATATTAATAATATAGTGTATTTGCGATAAATTTATATAGAAGTTTAAAATTACTATGTTGCCTCAAAGGAGGTGAAAAAATGGCAGAAGTAGAAGAAATAAAGGAAACCGAAAAAGATGGAAAGAGTTTGGCCAGTGAGAGTAAGTCCACCTATACTAGAGACGTTGTTACAAGGGACACAATGATCCAGATGGATGAAATTTCTGAGGATATCTTCGAAGTTTTCAGGAAGTACGATCTGTCCATTTGGGAGGCAAAGAATCTTATTCCATACCTTGTTGCAAAAATCTCAGAAGAGGCAAGGGACAATGACATAGACATTGTGGAATATATAGATCTATATCTGAAGCCCAGTGCGCTGGATTTCTCAAAGGGACTGAGAAACTTCAGAAAATTCTCTGAGAAGAAATTCCACAAGGTCGAAAGTGTGGGGCAATAGACTCACACTTTCCCTTACAAAAAGAAATATTTTTATAGTTATTCCATCATCCAATAATCTCAAATTTTGACAAATGATTGAATGTTGTTCAAAAGCCCTGCCCAATAAGGCATCTTTTCCCCTTTTTTGAATACTTTTACTTAGTTTCCCTTATCCTGTTTCCAGTTTGCCTATAATTCCTTTTTCAGTAGAAATTTCAAATACATATAAATAACGAGATTGTTACTATGAATTGGGATGTAACTAATGGATGGAAACCGTGTTAACAATCCAGGAAAAGATAAATCTGCCTCCGAACAAATAGATGAAATAATAAATGAAGTGGAGGGTTGGAAGAGAGAAATACTAATTAAGATCAGGAAGGTGATAAGTGAGGCAGATCCAAGAATATATGAAGAGGTAAAGTGGAAAAAACCAAGCAACCCAGCTGGCATTCCCGTATGGTCATATAATGGAATAATCTGCTTTGGTAACATTTTGAAGAATTCGGTTAGGTTAACATTCCCTAAGGGAATTAAAATAGTGAATGATAGAGGACTATTCAATTCCAGAATGGATAGTAAAACTGTAAGAGCAGTTGATTATTTTGAGAATTATATTATTGATGAGGAAAAACTTACCAGCGTTATTTTGCAGATTATTAATATAAATGAGTTAAACGCCTTAAGGAAAAAGTGATTGTATTGATATTTTACATGAAAAATTTGAACTGTATATTAAGATAGGAAGGTTCGGGCAAGATTTAAATAGATTATAATTATTATTATCTAATACTAAGTTAATCTTATAGCTTGGAGTTGAATATGAATGGAAGAGAATAAATGTCCTGTGAACCATGGAAATGAGAGTCATATGTCCTTAAATGAATGGTGGCCAGAAGGGCTTGACCTAGGAATATTAAGACAAAATTCAGAGAAATCCAATCCCATGAATGATGAATTTGATTATAGAAAGGAATTCAGTTCAATTGATTACTTTGGTCTGAAGAGAGATATCACAAAAATCCTAACTGAATCCCAGGACTGGTGGCCCGCAGACTTTGGGAATTATGGGCCTTTCTTTATCAGGATGGCATGGCATAGCGCAGGAACCTATAGAATTGGAGATGGAAGGGGAGGGGCTGGATCTGCCCAGCAAAGGTTTGCACCTGTTAATAGCTGGCCAGATAATGTAAACCTTGACAAGGCAAGAAGATTACTGTGGCCTATTAAGCAGAAGTATGGACAGAAAATCTCATGGGGTGACCTGATAATTTTAACCGGGAATGTAGCAATGGAATCTATGGGATTTAAAACCTTTGGATTTGGGGGTGGAAGAAGAGATGTTTACGAACCTGATCTTTCTGTATACTGGGGTCCTGAGGCAAAGTGGCTTGATGACAGGAGATATTATGGAGATAGAAAACTTGAGGAACCACTTGCAGCAGTTCAAATGGGATTGATATATGTTAATCCTGAGGGACCAAATGGAAAGCCTGATCCTGTTGCAGCTGCCAGGGACATAAGGGAGACGTTTTCCAGAATGGCAATGAACGATGAGGAAACTGTAGCTCTCGTCGCTGGAGGCCACACTTTTGGTAAGACCCATGGTGCTGGACCTGCGTCAAGTGTTGGACCAGAACCGGAAGCCGCACCCATAGAGGATCAGGGTCTGGGATGGAAAAGTACTTACAAATCTGGAAAAGGGGAAGATACCATTGGCGGTGGACCAGAAGTTACATGGACGGAAACGCCTACAAAATGGAGTGATAACTTCCTTTATAACCTGTTTCACTATGACTGGGAACTTGCTAAAAGTCCAGCTGGAGCCTATCAGTGGAAGGCGAGAGGTAATGCAAAAACAATACCTGATGCCTATCATGAAAACAAATATCACGAACCGACAATGCTGACAACAGATCTTGCGCTGCGTTTTGATCCTGTGTATGAGAAGATAGCAAGGAGATTTTATGAAAATCCAGATGAATTTTCCAGAGCTTTTGCCAGAGCATGGTTTAAGCTTACGCACAGAGATATGGGACCCAGATCAAGGTACCTTGGACCAGAAGTCCCAGCGGAAGAACTGATATGGCAGGACCCTGTTCCTCCCTTGAAATTCAAACTGCCAGATAGGAAAGATATTCAGATTCTTAAGAAAAAACTTCTGAATTCAGGTTTATCTATTTCCGATCTCATGTATACAGCCTGGTCTGCAGCTTCAACCTTCCGTGGGAGTGATAAGAGAGGTGGCATAAATGGGGCAAGAATAAGGTTGCTTCCCCAAAAGGGCTGGAATGTGAATGAACCTGTACGGCTTGAAAGGGTTTTATCCAAACTAAAAATGATAAAAGATGAATTTGATTCTTCAAATAAGGACGGAAAGAATGTTTCCATGGCTGATCTTATTGTTATAGCTGGGTCGGCAGCAATTGAAAAGGCAGCTGAAGACGGAGGTTTTAAGATAGATGTTCCTGTTACACCTGGAAGGACAGATGCCTCACAGGAAATGACTGACATAACTTCATTCAATGTATTAGAGCCAAAGGCAGATGCTTTCAGAAATTATGTTGCAGAAGGGATTCACGGAAAAACAGAGAACATGATGGTAGATAAGGCACAGTTACTCACACTAACCGTACCAGAAATGGCAGTGTTGATAGGGGGAATGAGAGTTCTTGGTGCGAATTATAAAAATACTGACATTGGTGTTTTCACCAACAGTAAAGGGGTACTGAGCAATGATTTCTTTGTGAATCTTCTGAATAATGACATTCAGTGGAAACCGGTAATTGGAAGTGAGAACCTGTTTGAAGGTTACGATAGGAAAACTGGTGAAAGGAAATGGCATGGAACAAGGGTTGATTTGATATTCGGTTCACACTCAGAGCTAAGGGCAGTGTGTGAGGTTTATGCCAGTTCTGACGGAAAGGAAAAGTTTGTAAAGGACTTTATTTCGGCATGGTCAAAGGTTATGAATCTGGATCTTTACTACGCAAACCACTGACATCAAGGACATCTTAATTTTTCAAATTATCTTTGAAGATGTGAATCCAGAGGTATTAGCCGGGCTGAGAGATTTTTATTAATAAAAAATGCTATTCTCCTCCTAGATGCTGACCTTGCTTCAATAATCGCAATTGCAGTTTGAAAAACTCCATAGGTTAAAGTTTGGAAGATTTAATGTATATCTATCTGACCGCAGAATGGGGTCTCTATGTTATTAACTCCTGGAGAAAGCTCTCCTCTTCTTACCTCATTGAAATTACAGTCCTTTACTGTGTAATCAATTTCATTTTTACACTCCAGTAGCATGTTACAATGAGACGCATTTATTATTATCTCCTCTCTTCCATCAACATTTACTGTAACTGGGGAGTAGCAAACAGTGATCTGTTTATTGTTTCTTAATGATGAGACAACAGCGAAATTCAATTCTATGTGTTTAACACTGATTTTTCCATGGAGAAGTGTTATTCTATGTTTCTTCCAGAAATCTATCCACTTACTGAGAACTTCAAGAGTTTCTCTCCTCTGATCTTTCAGCATTACAGATATCTGAGGTACTGAAAATAGCACATTTATGAATGCAAAGCATATGTTTTCCACTGAGTCCTCACTATTCCACATTAAAGGATCACTGTGCACCGGAACTGTTCCGGATACCAGTCTGGTGCTTAATGACCTGATTCTGTTTTCAATATGATCACCAGGGCAATCCGCAGATCTTATCATGTTTCCATACTGCAGCATGATTGGAGAGATGTATCTCTGTCTGAACTCAATTAACTTACCACTGGCAGGACTCAATGTCTCCTTCAGAAATTCTGGTATTTTCCTGTAGATATCATCTCTTTCATCTGGATCTATTATTGAATCAATAAAATCAACCTTTAGGCCATCAAAACCAAGTTTCACAAGATACTTTACCCGCTCTTTAATATATTCTGTGGTTTCTTTCTTCTGTGGATTCACTATGCCTGTACCCCATCCTTCATTGACTCTTAACAGCTTGTCCCTGAATTTGCTGAATGCCCTTGAATTCATCCCAATAAATGGCAATGCAATCCAGACCACATAATTTAAATTTAGTTCGTGTATTTTTCTGATATGCCCGGCTGGATCGGGAAATTTTGATTTTTCAAACTCCCAGTCCCCAGTATATTTATAACCTCTTCTGTTGTCTGAAGTCTGCCAACCATCATCGAGGAATATTGATTCAAATCCTATTTTTTTAGCTAATTTTGCCTCCTCTTCTACATTTTCCTGGCTAACATTCTGATGCATGGAATACCATGTTGAATATACTATGGATTCAGATGCCTTTGGAATTACTGGTTTTTCATAAAATGAGCCAATCCATGATGATGCAGAAAGGATAACATCTGTAATTTCTTTCTTTGATGTGTCAGCAAGAATACTGAATGGATCCTGCGATTTCCTCTTGATTTTTATGATTATTTCCTTATCTTCTTCACTTACTCCATAGGATATATTAACTGGATTGAGACAGTCTGAAATTGCCACAGTGCACGAATTTACCCCCTTTTGATTGTAGAATGAAATGATTGGAATGTTAACATTTGGTCTTACCTTCACTTCTCCAGTCCAGTCAGGTTCCAGTCCATTGCTTCTTCCGGAGGTGCTGAACCATGAAAAATGTATATCCAGTAGAGGTATGTGTATTTCCAATCTGCAATCATTAAGAGGCTTCATCTTATAGATTATGCCGAGCATATTTTCGGATTTACTTAACTCATAATTTTCATATAAAAAATATAAGCCATCTGATCCATGTTCTGAATTCATGCCAAAGAATTTAGATTAAGGATAAATAATGTTTTGGTATTTGTTAAATGTAGATGTTTCTCCCAGTGCTTAAAGGTTTTTTCTCAATGGCTTTTTGTCAATTTTACCAGTGCTTGTCTTTGTAAATTCTTTTATAACCTTATACTCATCTGGCAGCCAGAATTTAGCTATCCTTCCTGCCTCAACATATGATTCCATATGTTTTTTCAGGTTTTCAAGGTCGAACATTTCATTTACTGTAATAAAGGCAACAGGTCTTTCACCCCACTTTTCATCACTCCTTCCAACTACTGCAACCTCATTTACACCCGTTGCAGTGCTTATAAGATCTTCCAGAACAAGTGTTGGAATAAACTCACCTCCAGATTTTACTGCATCCTTCTCCCTGTCTACTATGGATATATACCCATAGCTGTCAACCACCGCTAGATCGCCAGTATGCATCCATCCCTTTTTCCAGAGTTTTTCTGTTCCCTCCTTATCCTTTACGTACTCCTGGGTAAGCCATGGAGCCCTGACAACTATTTCTCCAATTGATTTTGTATCCCATGGTACCTCCCTGCCTTCCTTATCAACTACCCTTAGATCAACAAGACTTATTGGTACCCCTGTCTTTATCCTAAACTCAGATTTCATCTGTTCATCCATTTCCATGACTTTCTTTGTATATGTTCCAAGAGTAAGAATTGGAGCGGTCTCGGACATTCCATATCCGGCAACTGTATCGATCCCAATAGAACTTGCCTTAACTGCGAGTCCTTTTGGAATTGCACCTCCTCCAACTATTACTTTTAGGTGATTTCCCTTCAGTGTTTCGGAGGCATCTGGATTGCTTATGATCATGTACAGGATTGAAGAAACCATGGCACTCACCGTTACCTTTTCCTGCTTCATGATCTTCAGGATCAGTGGTATATCATATCTCCCTGGAAGAATATACTTCATTCCCTTCATTATAGTTGAGTATGGAATACCCCATGAATGAACATGGAACATTGGCACAAGGGGCATCATAACATCGCTGCTCTTCAATCCAATAGGCTGATCGCTGAGTCCAGCAATGGATGCCAGAGCATGTAGAACGATCTGTCTGTGTGTAAATGAAACACCCTTTGGAAGGCCTGTGGTTCCTGAAGTATAGAATGTTGTTGCAATTGTATCCTCATTTATTTCAGGTAATTCCACATGTTCTTGAGTTTTCACAAGATCATCAAAATTCACAGTAGGCTCTAAAGTGCCCGGAATTTTTCCACTTTCAGAGTATACAATCCATTTATTTATAAATGAAAACATTGCCTTATTCTGTGCAATAAGCGGAACGAATTCGTCTCTTATGATCACGTATTTGTCCTCTGC
The DNA here is from genome assembly GCA_021833045.1 of Thermoplasmata archaeon. The sequence goes on along the minus strand of JAKBGP010000010.1, from coordinate 6,557 downwards.
ATGCTGCATGGAGTAGAATATCATTTCAGGGGGATATCTTATATTCACAGTATGCAGTACAGCCCCGACCATAGGAATTGCATAGTATGCTTCCAGATATCTTGTGGTGTCCCAGTCAATCACAGCGATCCTATCACCCTTCCTGATTCCCATTTTTAACAATGAAGATGCAAGGTTTCTTACCCGCTCATAGAACTCTTTATATGTTATGTTTTCTCTCCCCTGGTAAGAAATGATCTGATCTGGATTGTTTCTCACTGAGCTTAACAGTATCTTATCTATGGTCAATTCGTATCTGTTTGGCATAAATTTACATGAATAGGCATGGCTTAAATTTTTCTAACGATAATAGCTTGTGTAGAAACTACGCAATACTATTGGAAAGGAATGGGATTACTTTAGATATTGCTGGAGATTGCCTGACAGAAGGGAATACCACTTAAGTTTCCAAAAGAAGTAGTAAATTGTAATATCAATAAAGTTTATTAGTAGAAATCATATAAAAACCTTGTGACTGTATTTTCGAGGATTCTACCCATTATTATAATCTTAGTCCTGATCAGTTCCTCAATCTCTTTCATTTACGAAACAGGTAATGATCCAGGTATAAGAGTAAACCCTGAATCATATATACCATATAATTCAGTAGCACTGGCTTTTGTAAAAAGTCCAAACTTTAACATGTTCATATTTCACACTAATAATGAATCAGCGGTAATTTTTCAGATTACTCAGATTACTAAATCGGTGATAATACCTCCCTTGGTTAATGCAAACGCTAGTGCTGTGGTAACAAAAGCTTACTGTTATGAAAGTGTTCCAGTATATTCCATTAAGGTATCAAGTAATAATGAATATGTAAAAGGCCTTTTACTTAACAACATCGGAATTACTGATAATCAGATTTCATTTGCATCCCCAATTCCAGGAGTTATTATTGCAGGCAACCTATCTGCAATCATTTGCTCTATAAGAACATCCAATGAACCTGGTAGAGATAATTTGTTGAATGACATAAATCTATCTGCAGAGTTTTCCTTCACCTACTATTTGAATTCGACATTAATAGATAAAATAAGTGGAAACGCTACGGATGGAATTCTAACTGCTCAGATTTTGATGAAAAATATTGGGTCTGCGGTAGATCTTGCCATAGGCCTTCAATTTATTCTTGGACATAATTTTATTGTGCTGCCAAGATTTAACAGTGTAATATTGATTACATCCTTAGAAACTGGCTTCATTTTTCTCCAGTATAATATTATTAAAACTGCTTTTTCTAACGGAGGTGTTGTCAGTTGATGTTCAGATTTCTTAGAATGATTAAATTCTATTTTCATTATAGTATCAGAACCAGGGCATTCACTTTTATGATATTCCTAAATATTTTTATTGCAATACTGATCTCAATTCTTCTTCTTTTTTCTTCGGTGCTCCTTAAGAGTTTCATCCCAGGCAATATAAGAGCTTCAACCCTACCTATAAATCTTCTAGAAAGACTCTTTAATTTTCAGTGGGCAAACATTATGATATACATACCGGTTCTATCCTCCGCATTCTTTGGTTCAACTGCGATACCCTATGAATTTGAGAGCAGGAACATATACAATATCGTTTCGTTACCAGTTAGCAGATTTCAGATTTTAATGTCAAAAATATTTGGTTCAACTATTCTCTCATTTTTGTCTACAATGATCATAGTTGTTTTCCAGCTAATTTTTTTTATAATAGAGTTCAAATCTCTACCTGGAACTACTTTTCTCTATTATATTATTCTCCTTCTTCTTATTACATTTTCAGACATATGCTTTGCGGTTGCTACAAGCACATTTTTTAAGAATTCCGGGCATTCGGCCATTGCATTTCTCATCGTTTATCTGGTGATATTTAATATTCTATCACTCATAGCAACCGGATCTGGTGATATAAATCCCATATTCATAAAGACAAATGCTGACAGGATCATTTATAGAATTTTTCTTAATTCTGACCCATATTTCCTTGATTACTCTGTTTCTCTTTCTCCACTGTCACATACGCTGATTGATTATATTTCAGTAATTCTTATTTTATATTCCTTAATATCAATCTTAATTGCTTATCTAGTTTTTACGTTCAGGAGGGATTTCAGATGAATATTATAAAAATTCAATCTTTAAATTTAGAGTTCGGTAGGAAGGGGATTCTAAAAATTGACAGGGTGGAGTTTAAATCACCTCGTATTTATGGAATAATTGGGCCAAATGGTTCAGGGAAGTCCACTCTTCTCAAGGTACTATGTGGGATAATAGAAAATTATTCAGGAAATGTTTCCATAAATGGAAAAAACATTAAAGAAAGCAGGATAGAATGCTCTTCTATCATGGGAAGCCTTATAGAGAATCCATTTTTTTACCCATATTCATCCCCTCTTGAATTTATGAAATACATGATAGAAATGAAAACTGGAAGAAAGGAGAAATCTGAAGAAAATGCGATGTCTCTTCTTGCCATGATACATATTGCAGACAAAAGAAATCAAATGATCAGAACCCTGTCAACTGGAGAACTCAAGAGACTTGGTATCAGCTCTGCACTGGCAGGAAATCCAGGAATAATATTACTGGATGAACCAACAGAGAATCTTGATGTAATAGGAAAGGAGCTAATTGTTAAAATCCTCAGGGAGACTATGTTGACCGGCAACAGGATAATTCTTGTAACGTCCCATGATTCTGGTTTTATGGAACAGATCTGCGATGAAGTTATATTTTTAAAGGATGGAGTACCCGTATACAGCATGGAACTGGATCATAAAGAGAAGATCAAGGTTCATTTCCTTGACATCAATGAAGCAAGGAAAATACCAGACAAATTCAACGTTATAGAGAGAGGCAGTGATTACATTATAATTGAAGGGGATCCTAACCCATTTATAAATTATGTAGCCTCAAACAATATAAAAATAAGGAATTTCAACAAAAAGAGTGACTTAAATGATAAGTACAGGGAAATTTTTGATGATTAAATCATTGTATTTTCATCGGTGAGTATCTGTTCCGCCATGGACTTTGTGAAGGTGCTATGTGTTTCTGTTGAAACAAATATGATCATATAGTCCCCACTCACGCCAATTAGTGTGGAAGTGTTTGATACCGGTGTTTTAGTTTGTGAATAAGACCCGCTAGTTGAATTGTATACGGAGTTGTAATTATAATTCGTTGTGTTTTGAAATACAAAATGCCAGCTGTCATAAGTGGAGGTCACAAGATTGCTGGACCCTGAATTATTATTAGTGAATAGATCATAGAGTGCGGCTGGAGCATTGCTATTTGAAAACTTTACCATTGCTACTTCCGTTAAGTTTTTCTTCATGAGCATTTCCTTTGCGTAAACAGTAGTTACCTTCCCTATAGTATTGTTTAAAAGAGTTAAATTTGTTTTGGAAATACCAGTTGTTCCGGTCATGTTGATGTACTGACCCAGCAGTTTAGAGGTATCGTTAAGATTAACTGTTACTTGAGATTGGGTCCTGTAATGAAGTCCAGTAATTGTGTTCACCTGGGATGCACTCACCAGAATAGGACTCATTGATACATTTGAGGCTGATTTGATATCATTAACCTGGTTGGTAAGAATCTTCTGGAATGCAGTATAACCTGTAAATGTTGGAGTGAAATATATTATCAATATATTGTAGGAAGAGTAATTCGCAATCAATCCCTCCAGATGCCAGTACATATTGCTATCACCGACTGAGTAATGTAAAGAGGCAAAAACATAGTTACTTCCACTTACGGTGCCACTTTTATATGAAAAATTCTCTGAATTTGATGAAGATAAACTAGAGTTTGCTCTTTTTAATTCAGCATTCAATGTGCTTACTATAAAACCCGGTGATGTGCCATTTACAGCATGCCCAAAAGTTACTACTGCAAATCCATTGTGTGAGGGTACGAATATACCAATTTGGTAGTTATTGTAGGTGATATTGTTATAATTGAGAATTGAAAAAGGACTTGGTGTCTGTTTTCCGGCTAGTAAATCTTTTGAATGAATGGCCATACTTACAAAAGGCAAGGTTGTCGCCTGTCCGCTTACAAATGAACTTGCGTTTAAAGATGAACCGGATGCACCTGTGAGCATTGACCACTTACCTCCCAGTGAACTTGAAACTACACTGGGGCTCACTACATTGGGTGCCATCGCTTCAGGAGTTGCTTTTGATGGAGGGCTGGTTGAAACCAGTTTTCCTAATATCCCAGTTTCATACATCACACCAACCGCAACGAATAATATTACTACCATAACAACTAAAGTTACTGTAGATTTTTTTCCCATATGTAATCATGGCTAACCCTTATAAATATATTTCTTATACTAGAATAAAAAAATACCCTAGACATAAAAGGATTAAGGATGTTTTGATTTAAATAAAGAGTTTGATTTTCAATAGCGTTTTAAGCTTGTTAAAAGAAATGATTTCAAATTTGTGAGGGTATTACATGTCTTGGAGGTAAGATTTCTCTGCTTATTTATTGAGCCGTGCGAATGAGAATCATGCTGATTTACCCTCATATATCAGCCTCGTAATAGAAATAATTTCAAGTTTTATTTATAAGCATGATTCTCTCTGAAACCTTAAGAGTAGAAAGTGGCAACAGAAAGCTGATGCTTGGCAACGAGGCCATTGCAAGAGGTCTTCTGGAGAATGGGAATGGATTCTCTGCAACCTATCCTGGAACACCTTCCAGCGAAATCGGAAATGTCATGGCTCGGGATGCTAGGAAAAATGTGTCTTATTTCCAGTATTCAATAAATGAAAAGGTTGCATATGAAACTGCGTACGGTGCTTCCCTTGCCGGTTTGAGGTCTTCTGTATTCATGAAGCATGTAGGATTGAATGTTGCCTCTGACCCTTTTGTCAGCTCTGTATATACGGGAATTGGCGCTGGCATGATGGTAATGGTCGCAGATGATCCATCAATGTTCTCTTCACAGAATGAGCAGGACTCCAGAAGGTACGCTGATCTGGCACACGCTCCGATGATTGAGCCATCGACACCGCAGGAGTGCAAGGACTTTGTCAAATATGTTTTCGAAATATCTGAGAAGTATTCCGTGCCGGTCATGTACAGGACATCGACAAGGGTAAGCCACATGAGGGCACCTGTGGAACTTGGTAATATCATGGAATCACAGAGGAAGAATATCGATATAAAAAGCATTAGAAACAGGACGACAGCCATACCCTCCAATGCGCGTATCCTGAAGAATGAACTGTTGCACAAGATGGCTCTGTTAGGTAATGATAGCTTCTTCTCTTCACTCAACAGAATAGATAGATACGGGAATTCCAGAATCGGCATAATCACATCGGGATCTTCATATAATCAATCAACTGATGCAATCTTTTCTATGGGTATTGAAATGAATGTGCTGAAACTGGGGTTGACCAATCCAATTCCCCAGGAAATAACTGCTCAATTCCTGAAAGAGAATGACACTGTTCTTATTGTTGAGGAACTGGACCCATATCTTGAGACAAAGATAAGAGCATATAGGGATATTCTGGGGAGTGGTGCAGTCATACATGGAAAGCTGGATGAATACATGCCATGGTCATATGAGATGAATCCAGATATTGTTAAAAACGGCATAAGGAAACTTCTTGGAATGGATTTGGAAGACACCTCTATCCCTAAGCCTGCTTCCAGACCTGATTTCTGCCCCGGATGTCCTCACAGATCATCGTTCTACACAATAAAGAGGGCACTAAAACTTGCAGGAAAGCCTCAGACTGTGATCACCTCGGATATCGGATGTTATTCACTTGGTTACTATGAGCCATACTCTGCTGGAGATACGATGCTTGATATGGGAGCGTCCATCTCCACCGGTTCAGGCATAAGCCTCGCCACAGGACAGAGAGTGGTATCGTTCATCGGTGATTCAACATTTTACCATTCAGGCATAACCGCTCTGGCAAATGCAGTAAGATCAGGAGCTAACATGCTAATATTCATTTTGGATAACAGCACCACTGCAATGACCGGACAGGAACCAACACCAGAGAAGGATGCGGTTGTAAACGGTGAAGAATTCACAGGAATTCCACTTGAGGGAATGATCAGGGCATGCGGTGTAAAGGATGTTATAACTGCAAGTAGCTATAATCAGAAAGAGCTCATGCTTACAACCATGAAAGCATTAAAATCCTCCGGGGTTACAGTTGTTATAACAAGAGGAGAATGTGCCCTCATAAACAGAGAAGAAAAGGCACAGAGACTGAAGTATCAGATCAACACTGAAAAATGCAGCCTTTGCAGAAACTGCATTGATGATTTTCACTGTCCAGCAATTCAGGAAAAGCCAGATGGAACCATATTCATAGATTCTGGGGAATGTGATGGATGCGGAATGTGCTCTGACATATATGTATGTCCATTCAAGGCCATAGAGGTGGTACAATGACAGGTGCATACCGGATTGCCGGTGTTGGTGGTCAGGGAGTGATTACCATGGCAAAGGCAATTTCAACCATTCTTATTGGTGAGAATCTTTATCCATGCATTTCT
>JAKBGP010000203.1 GCA_021833045.1 Thermoplasmata archaeon | reverse complement strand
TATAAACTTCTAATGTTTCTTTTGCAGTCCTGTCTTCTTCTCAGCATATAAATAACCAAGCAGCATTTCATGATTTACCGCATTTTTGTCAAAATATTTCTTTGGTTCCGTAAATTTCACCTTAAACCCAGCCTTTTCCAACTTCTTCATCAGTTTTTCATAGCCATAATGATATTCTATCTGTATCCTTTTGAATCTTTTAATGACCTCATCTGCTTCATTCAATAAATTATATTCACAACCCTCACAATCCATTTTTAAAACTGGAGATTGCATGTTGTATCGCTCAATTAATGATTTTAATGAATATAAAGGTATATTTATTCCTTGCTCTGAAGCTATTAAATCTGAACCCACATTATTATTAAAAGCCTCGTTTACAATAATTGTACTATCATCTCCATAACCTGCATTTATCAAAGTTATTACATTGCCTAAATCATTATTTTTAACGTTTGCCTCTGCTGAGCTGTAAGAGTGGGGATATGGTTCCAATGCAATTACTCTCTTAGCATTGTTTAATGCGAAATATATTGCTGAGTCGCCAATGTTAGCACCTATATCCACCACGTCTTTGCCATCGCAACGCAAAAAGGAATAATCTTCAAGTAGAAAAATACCGAAAAGGTCACCGTTATTTTTAGTTCCTGTAAAATTAAGCTGTTTTCCGTGAAATGAAAGGTTATTCTCGTTTACATTGATGTTTACGCCTGTAAAAAAGGAATTAAATTTAGCAATATCATTCTCCTTGGGTGTGGGACACTATTCCTGATCCCTCTCCCCTTCTGATTTTGTGATTACCACATACACCCTCTTCCCCAGATATCGTCTGGGCACATCTGCCTTCGCCGATGTTCCCTGTTTTGTCACTGTCCTTTCCAGTATCCCCTCTATCTGATCATCTGTCAGGGTTAACCCGTGATCAAGGACAAAGATCTTCCTGCTCACATATGGATAATGCATTGTTGTTATTAAGCATGTCTATAGACATGCTTATATTCATCCATGTAATACACTGTTGAAATGGGAAAAATCACCAGTGATGATGTTCAATACAAGCTGGAGGAGATAAGCAGCATCCTCGGCAAGAAATATGTGCTGGAACACCCAGAGAAGAAGAGGGACTGGAGGACATACGAACAGGAGTTTTCATTAAGAATCAAAACGGCAATGAAGGATCTGGAACCTCTCATTGATGAGGCTGTTTCCACAATAACAATTATTCATGGAGCCGGCCATCCCCATTCCCTGTCACTTGATCAGAGGGTGAAGCTGCTGCTGATAAAGCAGCTTGTCGGTGAATCAAACAGGATGTTTGCAAACATGCTTGACATATTCTCAATGGTGTCGGGCATAGATGTATCGTACAAGACTGTGGAAAGATTATATTCGGATGAGGATGTTATTCCTGCGATACACAACCTCCATATCCTGATACTGAAAAAGAACAATGTGTCAGGATCAAGATCCACAGGTGATGGCACCGGATACTCACTGACAGTGAAGAAGAATTACGAGTCATATGCACAAAAACTCAAGGACAGGGCAAAGGAGAATCCCGTTAACAGGGAAGATGGCAAGAACAAGGTTTCGAAGATCCATAAGAAGAGGCTTTTCGCATACTCATTTGCCATAATGGATCTTGATGCGAGGATGTATATTGCCTTCGGTTCATCCATGAAATCTGAAAGGGAAGCTTATGATCGTGCAATGAATCTTATCTCATTCAACGGGATCGAGATGGATTCAATAAGATTGGACAGATATTATTCATCGCCGTCATACATGGACAAGCTCGGAAAAACAAAAGTTTTCGTGATACCAAAGAAGAATGCCACGCTCAATGGATCACTGAAATGGAAGGACACAATGAAGGATTTTGTCCTGAAAACCATGCCATACCTGGAAGAGTACCACCAGAGAAGCAATTCCGAATCAGGATTTGCAGCGGACAAGAAGATGCTCGGCTGGAATATAGCCCAGAAGAGAGACGACAGAATTGATAACGCATTATTCTGCACAGGCCTGTGGCACAATTTGTTCAATATGGGAAGATTTTAGAATTGTGTCCCACACTCGCAATATCACAAAGAGTTAAGTATTAAGTATTTAGTTATATTACCAATTTAGCCTTGAAATTATGTTAAGAATTTTGGTTTTAAATTGGAAAGATTTTAATAATCCAAATGCAGGTGGAGCAGAGGAATATATATACCAAATTTTTACTAGATTAGCTAAAAAAGGGATAGAAATTACACTCTTTACTTCATGTTTCAATGGCGCTAATAGAAATGACAATATTAACAATATAAAAATTATTCGCAGAGGTAATAAATTTACCGTATATTTATTAGGATTTCTATTTTATATCATGAATAGATATAAATATGATGTTGTTATTGAGAGCATAAACACGGTACCTTTTCTAACTCCGTTTTATGTAAAAAAACCTATATACACGATAATACATCACTTAGGAGGTAAAGAAACCTATGATCTGGAAGTTGGAAAAACATTTTCAAGTGTTCTAACGGTTATTCAAAAATTTGTCCCGTTATTGTATACTAATACAAATATAATAACTGTTTCTGAAAGTACTAAAAAAGAGTTGATGAATATTAATAAAAAAATTCAATCAATTGATATAGTTAAAAATGGAATTGTCCTCCCACCTGAAAAAATTATAATTAATAAATTTGAGAAACCAACTATTATCTATTTTGGACGTGTTAAAAAACTCAAGAGAGTTGAATTAATAATTAATGCTTTCAATCAAGTAAAAACAATAGTTCCCGAGGCAATTCTTATAATTGCTGGAAGAGGAGATGATTCTTACTATGATTTTCTAAAAAATTATGTAAAGTCAAAATCTATAAAAGATGTAAATTTTTTGGGTGCATTGAATCAAGAAGATAAGCTTCTTTACCTATGTAAATCATGGGTTTATGCTATAGCTTCAATTAAAGAAGGTTGGGGTATCTCGGTCCTAGAGGCAAATTCTGTTGGTCTTCCCGTAGTTGCATACAACGTTCCTGGATTGGTTGACTCAATTAAAGATTCTAAAAGTGGCTTTCTGATAGAAGATGGAGATGAATATTCATATGCGAGAGCGATAATCAAACTGCTTTTAGACACAAAGTTACGATGTAAAATGTCTCAAGATGCTATATTTTGGGCTAATCATTTTTCATGGGATAGATCAGCAATTGAGTTTGAATCTTTATTAAACCTTACAGTTCATCCGTAAGTGGTGAGTGGAATGTACACTGATCCTATTTTACCAGTTCTGGTAACAGTAACTGGTCAGTATAATGTGCAATAGATTTATGCAACACAGTGTTATCAACCAGTTTTGGGACAGGTATGTAAAATCCAATTTCATCCCTTCTCTGGACAGTCAAAAGTATGAGAAATCTGTCCAGAAAATTGAAGAGGGATGGATATGACGTAAGCCACAGAACGGTGAGGATCATGCTTCACGACAAGGGATACAGCCTCAAGAACAATAAGAAATCAAACGAGGGAAAGAGTGATCCGGATCGGGATGAACGGTTCCGGCACATTTATCATACTGCGATGGATTTCATGAAAGAAAACCAGCCAGTCATATCCGTTGACATGAAGAAGAAGGAACTGATCGGCAATTTTAAAAACAACGGAAAGGAATGGAAACCAGAAGGGGATTATGATCATTTCAGCGTGTACGATTTCCCTGCAGATGCAGATGGAAAAGCGATACCCTATGGAGTGTATGACGTGAAGAGGAATGAGGGTTGGGTCAATGTAGGCCTCGAACATGATACTGCTTAGTTCGCAATGGAATCCATAAGGAGATGGTGGAAGTTCATGGGCAGGGTGAGGTATCCTGACGCAAACAGGCTGATGATCATGGCAGATAGTGACGGATCCAATGGATCAAGGGTCAATATGTGGAAGATGGAGCTACTGAAACTCGCCAATGAATTCAACCTCATCATAACGGTATGCCACTTCCCTCTAGCCTGAGCAAGTGGAACAAGATTGAGCACCGGCTATTCTCGTTCATAACGAAGGACTGGAGAGGGAAACCTCTAACGTCGTTCCAGGTTGTTGTGAATCTCATAGCCAATACAAGAACGGAGAAAGGCCTAGCATTCAAGTGTGAACTGGATAAGGGGGCCTATGAAAAGGGGGAAGTGGTAACCTATGAGGAGCTTTCTAGGGTAAGTATAAAAAGAGATTCATTCCACGGCGAAATGAATTATACGATCAGTCCAGATGTAATCAATTAGATTATTTAATTACCTAAACTCCCCCCAATTTAACCCATAGGTATCATGTCCTTGAAAAGGTCAACTATCTTTTCAACCTTCTTTGGAACTGCTGCAAAGTATTCGGTACCACTCTTTTCAACTATCCTTTCCATTTTTGACAGTTCATATATGACCTCATTAACGGACATCTTTCCCAGAAGATCGTGATCCTTCAGCATTTTCAATATGCTGAATCTTATCCTCAGCGCCAGGAAAACGATGAAGAAGA
>JAKBGP010000202.1 GCA_021833045.1 Thermoplasmata archaeon | reverse complement strand
TGCAATAAAGGGAAGGCAGCCTATCAAGGAAATCCTGATTGAAGGAAACAGTGTCACAGAGAAGACACTAATTCCAGTTAGAGAAGAGATAAACAGTGAAAAGATAAGATTCATAAATGAAAATCAAAAACCTGTAAAAACATATCTCAGACCTGTGCTGAGTAAGGTTGCACCCATATTGAAAGAAAAGATGAAAGATTTTAACAAGTTTCTGGAAGAAATAAACGATTCAGGAGAGGCAAAATCATTCTCAAGAGGAACCGGTATTTCATTTGAGGGTCAGGAGCTTCCAGAAGGATCAGTTGAGATACTTGAGGAGGTCTCACCAAGCTATACAATGGTCTGTGAGGATACCTTTAATCTGTATATTAACAAGGAAATAGACCATGATCTGGAGGTTCAGGGAATGGTTAGGGAAATTGTAAGGAGAATACAGGTGATGAGGAAGGAAATGGATCTGCCATACGATCAGCATATATCCGTTAAGTATGACGGAGATGATCTCATAAGAGAAGCCATGAAGGTATCTGTTGGAAACATAAAGTCAGAAACCCTGAGCGATAGTATAGAAAACTCAAAATTCTCTGGAGATGACAGAGAATCGTTTACGAAGAACTGGGATATAGATGGTAGGGAATTAAAACTGGCCATAAGGAAAATGTGATCATTCTTCCGGGGAATCAGGTTCCACTGAAAAATGTTCCCATCCCTTTTCCTCAATATTTTCCCATCTCTCCCCATTAAAAATGATGTTGTTTCCTTCCCACGTGTTCCCTATGTAACTTACATCTATGTTGTTTTTTTCCATTTCTCTTGAAAACTCGCCAAAGTGATCATTCTCTATGGTAAACAGAAGTTCATAGTCACCTCCAATATTCATTGCCATATCTCTTTTTGATACACCTGTTATTTTGGAAATCTCATCAACAGAACCATGCATTTTAATCTCATGTTCAACTATTCTAAAACCATAGCCATAGTCATGTTTCATCTGGGAGAGGCAACCAAATAAACCATCAGATAGATCCATCATAAATCTAGCTCCAGACCTGCTAATAATTTCCGCAACATCAAGTCTTGGCTTAATATCTAGCATTCTTCTGGATGATTCTCTAACATCAATCCCATTTTTATAGGATATGTAAGCAGCGCCGACTTTGCCTATATTACCTGTCAAGCACAGAATCTGATCAGGACCTATATATGACCTCTTCCTTACAAGATCCTTTTCCTGTCTACCTATACAGAACCCTACAAAAATATTTTCGTCAGCTTCCTTTGTATCACCGCCAGCAAATTCAACCTTATATTCCTGAAGGAGGTTTGAAAGGCCTCTAGAGAACTCTTCAAGATAGTCTATTTCCATGTCATTCCTCAGATTGTAACTTGCCATGAAGCTTTCTGGAATACCGGCCATTGCAGCCACATCACTCAAATTTATGCTTCCAAAAAACCTTCCTGCTTCATAAGGGGTTGCCAGTTCAGGAATATGAATTTTCTCACTTATGGAATCTGTTGTAAACAGGATATATTTTTCTCCGCAGTCCATCAGAGAACAGTCATCTGGTTCCTGTGATATATCTCCAGTTGAAAATATTCTATCTATTATGGCCCGTTCTCCAATTTTGTTAAGTTTCATTGAATTTTCACCGATCCAGATGTTATTTTTCTGATAAATGAATCTATATCGTACTGAACAGGCAATCTATTCTCATTCCTTATATGTGAGAAATATTTTGTCTTTTCACCCCTTTCATAGTATTCCTGCAACTCTCTAAAGTCCTGATTAAGTGATGAATTGAAAATAAGCTTAACGAGCTCCTGATCCCTGTCATCATTGTGTGCACCCCTTTCACGATCTCCGCCGGTTGGGTAGGATAGCACATCTGCCTCAACATCCCCTGTTTCTAAAAGTACTCTGGCAACGCTCCACAACCATGGAGGTCTGTATTCTCCTCTTTTCCACAATTTCTCCACAAGGGTATTTTTCTGTATATTCATTGGATTAACGGATATATCTGTTGAATAGGGTGCACAGTCCCTTACAGACTTAATAGCGTCTATAACTGCCTCTTCTTCTGACATGAAAGGTGGCTTTAGTAGAAGATAAGATCTTAACTCTACCTTTTCTTTCTGTAATGTTTTTGCTGCATTAATAAATTTAGAGAAGTTTGTCCCCTTGTTTACCTTGTTCTTTACCACATAATCATTAGAACTTTCAACTCCTATGGCTATCCGTGTATCAATGCCATAGGACTTCATGTCCTTAATGGTAGTTTCTGTAACATATTCTGTTCTTGATTCTACCAAAAGTTTCTCCACCTTATCTGACATCCTTTTCATAAAGTAATCAAAGGCCTCCTTTGGCACTTCTCTCCTATCAAGAAAACTACCTGAGGTGAATATTTTTAATATCTTTGTATTTTCCATAAAGTCATAGGCCTTATCAATCTGGGCCTTTAGGTTTTCCATCCCTACATTTGTGTTTACGTCGTTGAAATAACCACACATTGAGCATGAGCTGAAATCGTACCATGAACAGCCTCTTGTCCTGAATATCACTACTGTTGTTGGCTCCGGTTTACCTCTCAACCTGTCCATTTCGTTCCACATCGAAACAGGACTGTTCCTATCTGTTTCTCTTTCCCTGGAAGGCATAAGGCTTTTTACCTCTGCTGCCAGTTCCCTATTGATCATCAGTACCACATATTCAAGATTCAGTTAAGTTTTTTGATAAAAATATTGTGAATTTGTATAAAACTTCCTAAAATTGAAGCTTAATTAAAAATATTTTTAAGCAAGTTGGCATATCCGGAACAATATGGGAAGCATCAGACCACAATATGTAAAAAAGATTGCAATAGAACTTGCAAATTCAAAACCAGAGTTATTTACTGAGAATTTTCACAAGAACAGGGAACTGCTTAAAACAGTAATTACAGGGGCATCAAAGAAGGATTTTAACGAAATAACAGGTTATGCCACCAGATACGTAATAAAGAAAAGACACAGAGCAGAAAAGGAAGCCGAATTCACAGGAGAAGTTGTAGAGTAATTTCAAGAAAGGCTATGACGTTAGCCTTTAAGCGCCCTCCGGGCTGATAACGTCTGATCTTTAAATAGGTAGAGTTCAAATGGACGTTCAGCTTGGAGAAACCATAATTCAGATATTTGGAGTTTTACTTTTAGCTCCGCTTGTGGCAGGTATTTACGAAAACCTCAAGGCAAAAACTGAATTCAGACGTGGGCCGAGTATTTTTCAGCCATACTATGATCTGGCAAAGTATCTTAAAAAAGAGAAAACTTCAACATATGATACAAATCTTCTTTACCGCTGGGTACCAATGCTGGTATTTGGTGTTTTGTTCTCAATTTCATTTGTAATTCCTGTTATAATACCAATACCAACATTATTTGCTCCAATGGTAGATTTCCTTGGAGGGGCCATGTTATTTTCACTGGCATCTGTATTCCTCATCCTTGGTGCCCTTGATTCAAGGAGTAACCTTTCAGCAATGGGTGCCTCAAGATCAGCATCATTTTCAGCTCTTGCAGAACCAACCCTTATACTGGTACTATTCTCAGTGGCAATAGAAAGTGGAACAAATAATCCATACACAACAGCCTCATTAGTTTCATCAAACGCTTCACTATACTTATCCCTTACACATATACTTTCTAGTATAGCGTTTTTCATGATATTCATATTTGAAACAGGCAAGCTGCCAGTGGAAAGTTCAGGACTTTCAGAAATGGGCATGATTGATGAGGGAAGAACCTATGAATACGGTGGAAGGAATCTCTTCTTTCTTAAATATGCAGCCTGGATAAAGCAATTCTTACTTGGGTCAGTTTTACTGAATATATTCATCTTTCCATGGTTCATGTTTACCGGGATAACGGGTTCTTTAATCGATATAATTATAATGCTAGGAAAATGGATTGTTTTGATTCTCATCATCATATTTATTGAACAAATTCTAGCCAAAGTTAGGTTATTCAAGATAGCTGATTTCCTCGCCATTTCATTCACTCTCGCAATTCTGGCACTGGTATTATTCAAACTTGGAGGTGCAATAATATGATCCCTCTGGATGAGGTCTATGATTTTATAGCGACATTGATGCTTTTCGTGGCAATTTGGGCACAAATAGGTAGCTATGTGATAACAAAGATTCAGGTAATAGTTATACAGACTACACTTCTTGCCATATATGCCTTTATCAGTGGTTTATACACAGTAAATTATGATTTGATACTTCTGGCCTTCCTCATAATTTTCATAAGGGGAATTCTTACAGCATATATATTAATAAAAAAGTTCCCTGTAAGGAGGGAATTAATAAGAGAAAAGTCCACAACAGTTCCCTCAATAATCATAGTAAGCATCATTGTTCTAATTGCAACCCTAATAATTTATAGACTCACAATATTTCAGTTTGCCCCAAGTCCCATTACAGCAATTGGTTTTGTAATAGCTATACAGGGACTTCTGCTTATAGGAACAAGAAAGAACAAGATAACACAGTTCACCGGA
>JAKBGP010000201.1 GCA_021833045.1 Thermoplasmata archaeon | reverse complement strand
CAGAAGCGTTGCATACACACTCGTTTACACAAGAGGGAAGGAAGAAGTAACCAGTATTGAGATTGAAAGAGAGGCTGGTCTCAGGCAGCCTGAAGTGTCTATTGCCATGCAATGGCTTAGAAGAAGAGGATGGATAAATAAACGTAACATGAAGAAAGAAGGCAAAGGAAGACCAGTTCATGGGTACAGATTATCAAAGGATTTTGATGAAATACTTGAAGAGATTATTCAGGATCTCACCACTCAGATCGATGATATAAAGAAAAATATTCAGGATCTTGCAAAATTTAAAACTGCTTAAAATTACATTTAAAAATTTACTTCTTAATTTTTACCATTTAATTTTTCGTTTGCTTTGCATATGGCCCTGATCACTCCAAGATGGGTGATTGCCTGTGGAAAGTTACCAAGTTGTTCCCCTGTTTCCATATCAATTTCTTCAGAAAATAGATGGAGGTGGTTTCCCTTACTTATTAGTGTTTCCAAAACCTGTTTTGCTTTTTCAACATTACCCTGTTCAGAAAGGACCTCTGCATACCAGAATGAAGTCAGTAGGAATGCATTGTCCTTGCAGTTGAATCCATCATCGTTATTATATCTCCTCATAAGGTAATCTTTCCCCATTAATTCTTTTTCAATCCTGTTCACAGTTGACTTAATTCTAGTATCATTGGAGTCGAGAAATCCTGTAAGTGATATTCTTAAGAGAGAACTATCAACATCTTTGGAGCCATAGTACTGTACAAATGACTGTGTTTCTTTATCCACCCCATTCTGTAATATATCTGATTTGATTTCGTTCATCTCCTTTTCCCAGGTTATATAATCACCCTTGAAATTCAGCAATTTGCCAATTTTTATTGCCCTGTCATAACCCATCCAGCACATAACTTTAGAATAAGTATAATGTCTTGGAGGTGTCCTAAATTCCCAGATACTAGAATCGGGTGTTCTCCACACATGACGTATTTTGTCGATTATTTTTATTACAAGGTCCCACATGTATGCGTTTACAGTACCTCCGATCATTGCAAGATGGTAGATTGCATTAATCATTGAACCGTATATATCAAGTTGAAATTGCTTGGATGCTAGATTTCCCATTCTCACTGGAGAAGAATTCATGTACCCTTCATAGTCGATTTCATACTCTTCCAGATCATCTTTGGAATCTATGCTGTACAGTACTTTCATATCGTCTTTCTTTTCTATAATATCCATCATGTCATACAGATAATTTGTTGCAACAAACTTCAGGCCCATCATGGAAAGTGCCTCAATAACATATGATGTGTCCCTTATCCATGAATATCTGTAATCCCAGTTCCTCTCGCCACCGATACACTCTGGAAGGCTGGAAGTTGGGGCAGCTACCATCATACCGGTTGGATCATAAAATAGTGCCCTTAAGGTTAGAGCTGATCTCAGTGCTATATCCTTCATTAAGCCATTATATGTGCTCTGCGAGACAAAATCCTCCCAGTAACTTTTTGTTTCATCATATCTCACTTGTGACTTATAATTTCGTAAATCATCATCGGCCATATTATAGGATATCACAATCCACTCCTTTTGTCCAGGTTTTAGACTTATATTGCCTCTGATTTTTCTGTCTCCATCCTTAAATTTGGTATTTGCATATATACCAATTTTTCTTGAATTCTTGTGATAAACTGCCCCATTTTCCAGTAGCAAAATTTTTACAGGGGATAAGCGGTAATCAAGTGTTGCCTTGAGTTCAATTTTAACATCAATAGCCTCATCAAAAGCCTGTATCATTCTGTGCATTTCTGGAAAATTTATGCTTGCATAGGGAGTTGCAGGGAGGAAATCTGTAAGCATAAGCACAGGTTTACCATTCTTTAGAAATGTGGTTTGCAGAATCAATGTTTTTGGAACATATTTCTGGGTGACTGTCATGCCCTCGGTATCTACTGGTCTTGTTGTGAGATATCCCCCCTTATTTTTATCGAGAATCGAATCGAACACTGGATTTGAAGAAAAATCTGGGAGACACAGCCAGTCAACTGTTCCATTCATGGAGATTAATGCTGCTGTTCTATTATTAGCAATCATCCCGTGGTTTGCAATTTTGGTGTATCCATTAACTTCAACACTGTTTATATTTAGTCCCATTGTCTCCATTTTTTAGAATTATGCCATATATATTAAAATTTAAGAAATTGTGGTTATACTCGTATAAATATTTATTAGAGAATGTGCCCTTTTAGCATTATAAATTTAATTTTATTCTTAATAGTTATAACTTTCTCCTAAATTTTACTCAGATTATGTTGCATTAAGGGAAAATATTTTTATGAACGGTTATCTATGGGTATTAATCCCGACTTAGCTCAGCTGGTAGAGCGGCGGACTGTAGAGGGAAAGTACGGCACGTAAATACCGCCGTAATCCGCAGGTCTCTGGTTCAAATCCGGAAGTCGGGACTTTGAAATTATTGTATTTAAAAACTTGATAAACTTAAGTTATGATTTTAAAATAGATCAATATTTTATTGTTGATTATCTCAGTAGTTGAACATAACTAAATAATTTAAAATATTGAAAATTAATTTTTAATAATAAGCTTACTTCCGAAGGCTGTTTTTAAAATATCTTCATATTCCGAAAATGTCGCATCTGCTAATTTTCCCCTCCCTTTGAAGTTTTCCCTAACAAGGTGATATTTAATTTTTTTGCCCTTTACATGCAACAGTAAATGTGGAAGCGAAAATAGATTTCCACTACTTAGTTCTGCTTCCTCTACGGTTGAATATGGAATTACAGTGTAGTTAGGAGGGACATCTTTGATTTTTGATTCCAGATTCTCCTCTATTTCCTTACCTCTTCTTATATTTTCCATTACTAACATGATTACCTCATTTTGTGTTGCTTTGTAATTGGTAACTGGGATCATATAAGTTGGATTGCTTAATTGCTGTTGTAGCAGATCTGATCGTTTTTCTCTTCCCTCCATTGTCATAAATTGGTATATTTCTTGGTCGGTAAAAATGAGATAATAGGTCGTATTAAATATTGAGGCATTATCAATTGCTCCAATAACCTTGATCATATATTGATAATTTACATCCATTATAATACTTTTTGATTTTCATTAGCAATGTATGACATTTTCAAGTTCTGTGTTTCAGGCTTAACTCTATTTATTGAAGTCTGAATTTTAACAAATAATTCACACCCACAAATCTTCATATTGTTTAGCGCGCGGTCATATTCATTACTCTCCTCCTTTTTAAGATCTTTGTTTATGCTATTATAGACAGTATACTAATGGATTCACAGCTCCAGCTATATCAAATTCTAGCTTTCCATCTGTTCCTGTTGATATCTATGCATTTATATGGAAACTTGAAGATTGTGTGCCCCTAAGCACGGATGATTGACTAGCAAATGTTAGATATGTGTTATAAACAGAAGGGCATACCTTTTCCTCGCTTGATGACATTATTCAAGTGCGGGCAAATCTTTAATCTCATGGAGCTCAAATTTCTTTTCAGCTGACATTAACACCTAACTTTCTGTTTGCTTTTTCCGTATTTCAGGAGCTCATTCCCCAGTTCTGTAATCTTGCTGTCTTGATCCAAGAGATTGAATTCCATAAGCTTTTCTTTTATGTCAGGAAAATCAGATATCGCTTCCATATGGCATAATGATCCAATAACCTCTGGTCCTATAAGTCTGAAATAATTTTCCGGTGTTACCTCTTTCAGGAGAATGTCACCATTCCTGTTGATCTGATAATAAGTATGATGTTTATGCACCTCTGCACTTTTCTTTAGTTTTGCTGAGGTACGTTTAATTGAAGTATTTTCATATATGTCCAGAAGTCTCATCGAATGGAGTCGTTTCATATAATCTGTAACTCTCATCAGAGGGATCTCGGTGTACCTTGAAGTGTTCTTGGCATAATCCACCTTCGCCAAATGCATATGGCGAAGCACCCTCAGCATCTCTGGAGACTTTAGTACCTCTAACAGCACTTCATCCGTAAAATATTCGTTTGCCATATTTACACTGTTTTTTCATTGTATGCTTACTATTATAACTTCATTAGAGAAATACTTCCCTGATTTCATGAAAACATGGTTTTCTGGAATTGTAATTTATGATCCATATTTTTTTCCATATTTTCCACGGAGTAAGAAACAAGCGGACTGATTTAAATCTGCACCCTCTTTAGGATTAAATAAATATACCTGTTCTATATGAACTATAACAATGAGGGATGAACTAAAATGTCAAAAATGATAAAATGTCCAAAATGCGGAAAAATTTTCAAGAAGCCGATATTTGGAAGGAAAAGGGTCGGTGTAGGCATAGGTTTTACTGCATTAGGGGATTACATTAAGTGTCCAGAATGTAATTATGAAGGTATCCCAAGTGAATTTGAAAGCAAGCAGCAATGAAAGTGTATATGACTGGTACTAATTCATCATAACAACCATGCCATAATATCTCATTTATAGCAGCTTCTGTAATTGGCTTATTTGATTCAATTGCCAGAGATCTATTATCTTC
>JAKBGP010000200.1 GCA_021833045.1 Thermoplasmata archaeon | reverse complement strand
CTGGAACAAGAAGACTAAATATAAGGAGAAGGAATATGTTAATTCGTCTAATATAAATATAAAAGACCTTTACACAAAAGAAGACGTTCCACAGAATGAGGAATCCTTACTGGGCTTTCCGGGAGAATATCCCTTTACCAGAGGAGTCTACCCTAATATGTATCGTGGAAAATACTGGACCATGAGGATGTTTTCAGGATTTGGAACACCGGAAGATACGAATTCTAGGCTAAAATATCTCATTTCACATGGGGAAACGGGACTTAGTATAGCTTTTGATATGCCTACTCTTTATGGATACGATTGCGATAATGTTAGGTCAGAGGGTGAGATTGGAAAATGCGGCGTAAATGTAACTTCACTGAAAGATATGGAAGTTGTATTTGATGGAATAGATCTTTCGAAAGTAACAACATCGATGACCATAAATGCCCCTGCGGCAGTTCTTACTGCTATGTATTTTGCAATAGCTCAAAAAAAAGGAATTAGTCTTGATAAAATAGGTGGAACAGTACAGGCTGATATACTTAAAGAATACATAGCACAAAAGGAATGGATTTATCCACCTGAAGCCCACTTGAGAATTATAAGGGATATGATGATTTACTGCACTGAAAATGCTTCAAAGTGGAATTATATAAGCATTTCTGGTTATCATATAAGGGAAGCGGGGGCAAGTGCCGTCCAGGAACTCGCATTCACACTTGCAGATGGTTTTTATTACGTTGACATGGGTATAAAGGCAGGTCTCGATCCGAATAAATTTGCTCCAAGATTGTCCTTTTTCTTTAATTCTTCAATTAACTTCTTTGAGGAAATAGCAAAAATGAGAGCAGCCAGGAGAATATGGGCAACGGTACTAAAAGAGAAGTTTGGAGTAACAGATCCACGTGCTCAGATGCTTCGTTTTCACACTCAAACTTCAGGATATACATTAACCTGGCAGCAGCCCCTCAATAACATCATAAGGACGACTGTAGAGGCTATGGCAGCAGTGCTTGGAGGTACACAAAGTTTACATACAAATTCTTATGATGAAGCCATGGCACTACCATCTGAGGATGCAGTGAAGATAGCTCTTAGAACCCAACAGATTTTAGCCGAAGAAACTGGAATAACTGATACAATAGATCCTCTCGCTGGATCTTATTATATGGAAGCCTTAACCAACAAGGTAGAAGAGGAAGCCTACAGGTACTTTGATAAGATAGAGTCTATGGGTGGTATCCTTAATGCAGTCAAAAATGGTTATATTCAAAGAGAGATAGCTGCAACCTCTTATAGAAGGCAAAAAAGACTCGAATCTGGAGAAGAAATAATGGTCGGTGTTAATAAATATGTTGAGGAAAATGAAAAGCCAATCAATATTCTAAAGATATCAAGGGAAGCCGAAAAGATCCAACTTGCGAGACTAAAAAAAGTTAAGGAACTAAGAAATGAGGATGAGGTAAGAAAGGCACTGGAAGAATTGAGGAATGCATTCAAGGATGAAAGCAAAAATATCATGCCTTATCTTATAGAGGCTGCTAAGGCGTATGCCACAATCGAAGAAATATCAAATGTTGGGAGGGAAATATATGGTGGATGGAAAGAACCAGTCATTGTTTAAGGACAAACCCATAAAAGTTCTGCTTGCAAAACCAGGGATTGATGGACATGACAGAGGAATACTTGTTCTAGCAAGGGCATTCAGAGATGCTGGGATGGAGGTACTGTATGCTGGACTTCTTCCAACGCCAGAGGAGGTAATAGATACAGCTGTGAATGAGGATGTGGATGTGGTTGCCCTAAGTTTATTGAATGGTGCCCATATGACCGTTTTCAAAAAGGTTGCTGAAATAATGAAATCAAGGAATATAGACGACATAGCCCTTGTTGGTGGGGGAACCATTCCAGACGAAGATAAGCCTGAACTCGAAAAGATGGGTATAACTGGTAACTACGGCCCCGGAACGCCCCTATCTGTCATCATAGATCATGTAACAAAAAGAGCCAGTGAAGCAAGGGAGCGAAAGATCAGGTGATTTCACGGATATAGACGATCTGATCAGAAGGATTAGGGAAGGAGATAAGCAGGCGATAGCAAGATCCATTTCACTGGTTGAGGGTGCAAATATGATCCTCAAAAAGGAACTTCTTACTAAGCTTTATCCCTACACAGGACACTCTCAGGTAGTTGGGATCACTGGTCCTCCAGGAATAGGAAAAAGTACTCTTATAGGAAATTTATCCTCGCTAATAAAGAATTCTGGGAAATCTGTTGCGGTTTTGGCCATAGACGCCTCCAGTCCGTACACTGGTGGCTCATTGCTTGGAAATAGAATCAGGATGCAGGAACAACTCTGGGAAAATAAAATCTATATGAGGAGTCTTGCAAATAGAGGGACAAAGGGGGGACTTGCCGATTCGGCTCTTGGTTCAGTGAGTATTCTTGATGCATCAGGTTTTGATTATATAATTATAGAAACTGTGGGAGCTGGCCAGGCCGATCTGGACATAATGAATCTAGCTGATACAACTATTCTTGTACTCGCTCCTGGGCTCGGAGATCAGGTACAGGCTATTAAGGCTGGAATTATGGAAATAGCTGATATATTTGATATAAATAAGATGGATAGAGACGGATCTTATTTTGCAATGAAAGACATCGAGGAGACCCTATCACTCGATGAGAATCGAAGCTTTCCAAGGGAGATTGTAGGTTCCACAAATACAAACCTAGAAAGTTATAAGGAACTTTTTGCCGCCATAAACCGACATAGAAAATACCTTGAGGGTTCTGATCAACTAGGAAAAAAGAGGCTTGATTTTGGGTTGAAGTGGGTTCTGGAATCAGAACTAAGAGAGAAGCTGATAGAGCCCATTATAGAGAGATTTCATCAAAGGGAGAAAAATAAAAGAGGCAACTATTATCAAGAGATAGACCATTTAATATCGAATATTAACATAGAAGACCTGATGGAAAAAATTTAGTATTTTGGTTCTAATTGTTTTTGTTTTTATCAAGGTTAAATTGGTGTTCTCTTTTTCTTAAAATTACTGGTCTGAATCTCCTGGGGAAATACTTCAATGCAATATAAGATTTGAATTGTATCCATCTTCTGCTTAACGGTATATATTTACACGTTATGAATGTAAACACGTGATCAGGTCTGATCTCAGGATTAAATTGAAATCTACCCATCTTTAAATCGCATATCATTGCTGCCATATATCGTCTAGCCTTTCTTTTTTCAAGCAGTGAAAGTACCATTTCTGCGTTTTTAAGATAGTTTTGATAAGCCTTATAAGATTTTATTTTATACTCCTCAAAACTCATGTTTTCAAAATTTGAAGTACTTGAATGAAGAAGATAAAAAGTAAGTGGAGTTTTATCATCAATTAACTTTCCACCATAATTTAGAGCAAGTGAAAACACTATTGGATCCTGAAAGAATGATATTTTTTCAATTATGTTCTCATTTAATGCAAGTTTTTTAATTGAAATATTTGACATTCCAAAATCTATGGAATCATGTTTGAAATTTGCCGGGCTACCATCTTCCTTTATGGCTGAAATACCATTATGGTAATATGTGAGCTCTTTATTTTCATAGAATTTCCTATAGACTGTTTCTAATTTCATATTCATAAATTGGTCATCATCGTCCAGAAAACATATAACGTTTCCAGCTGAAGCTTTTAAACCCTCCACAATAAGTGACCCTGCTATACCATCCTTAAAGATCACCTTTATACTTTTTGAACTTAGGTAGTTATCGATAATTTCATCTTTCCAGTTCTTAACAACAATTACCTCATAATCTGAAGCCTCAAGGGTTTGGTTAAGCGCACTATCAACTGCCTTTATAAGGAAATCTTTTCTGTTGTAGGCCCTTATTATAACAGTAATAAATTCGCTTTTATGCACGTCAGATAATGCAATAAATCATAATTATCTTTTCACTTCACTTGAAATTAAAAATTATTAACTGTTTCTGTGTATATTTTCCCTAATAAAGCTTTAAATAAGTTATTGAAATATTTAGCGTATGACAACAATATATGGACCGTTGAAATTTATGGCTGATGAATTTATGAAGAACGTAAATGATAGAGCTAAGGAAGTTCTAACTTATCTATACCCTCCAGTAAGGATGTATGAGGATAATGGAGAAATCGTGATTGAAGCTGACATGCCAGGATTTGATAAAAAAGATATTAAGGTAACATCAAGTAAGATGTCTATTGAGATATCCGCATCAAGAAAGTCTCCAGAGAATGTAAACATGTTGCTTGATCAGAGACCAGATAAAATTTGGAAATCAGTTAGGCTTCCAGTTGAACTTGACCATGATGCGGCCATATCAGCAAAATATACCTCAGGGGTTCTTTACGTAAGAGCACCAATTAAAGGGTTAAAAACCGTTAAGATAGAGTAGATATATTAATATATTTTCACTTTTATTTTAATTTCTGACTTTATACAAAATTATTTAAGGTCTGACAATATATACTATTATGGATTTAATGGGGATACTTACTGTTGTCAGTATGACAGCAACAAATTCAACAGGGTCC
>JAKBGP010000199.1 GCA_021833045.1 Thermoplasmata archaeon | reverse complement strand
CATGATAAATTGGGAATTATTGAGGCCCATAGTGAAAGAACTTTACAGGAATGATACAGAGAAAGGCGGAAGGCCCAATATTGATGAGATTGTCATGATAAAGACACTTTTCCTGCAGAGCATGTACAACTATTCCGATGAATCCATAGAGAGAGAACTGTACAACCGTATTGACTTCCGGAACTTCCTCCACTATCCGGAAATAATACCTGATTCAAGGTCAATCTGTGTATATTATGATCTAAATCACCAGAATTTTTTTACTCTTTTCCCTGAATTATTGTTTAGAGGAGAATATACATGTACAATTCATCAAAATACCTGTTTCCACGCTTGATCGATTTTGGCCGCATACCGTAGTCTATAAAACCGAGATTCCTGTATAGAGAATTGGCTCTCTTATTTGTGGTGAAAACACTCAGTGTCACGATTTCAAGTTTTCCTCTTGCAGCGTCCAGTGCACCTAAGATAAGTGCTTTTCCTATACCTCTGTCTCTGTATCCCTCCCTGATCGCAATTCCGAGAACTCCATTGTGTGAGACTTCAGAACCAGGTCTAATTCGGTGAATATCGCATATCCCAACAACTTTTCCATCTTCCACAGCAACCCTCACGAATGCATCTCCTTTCATAGTGTTTCTGTAAAGATTTGAAAACCACTCAACTTCACTCTCAAAAGAAGGTTTGTCATGGAAGAATATGATGCCAAATTCTTGGTCTCTCTTAACTTCTTCATAGTACGAATAATAATTTTCTATAAGATCATTCATATCATTCCATTGAAGTTCTCTTATCATTCAACCAATAAATGATTAATATTGTTTAAAAATTTATCCATTCAACTGATTTCAATTATTTATGTGATATTTCAGAAACCAGAAGAATATGAACTTTTTAGACGAAAAATCTCTTACTGTGTATATTCACCGTTACGCACAGCAGAATAAGAATGCGAAAAGATTATCATAATACATACATTGTAGGAATCCAATATGCAATTATGGGAATGGATTTCAATCGTATCTATTATATTCTCTCTTCCAGTTATAGTTACATCATATTACCAGCTTATTCTTTTTGTTTCAGCACTTCTCTACCCACTTGATCTGGAAAAAGAGACTCCTGAATTGACGGAATTTCCATCTGTTTCAATACTCATTGCATGCTATAACGAGAAGAATGTTATAGGAGAATCACTTGATGCAATAACAACGCTTGATTATCCATTTTCAAAGATTAATGTAGTGATAGCTGACGATTCAGACGATGAGACACGGTTGATTGTTGATGACTATGCTATGAAACTTGAAAAATTAGGAATAAAAACAATTATTTCAAGAAGAGATGAAAGAATTAATTTCAAGAGTGGGGCCCTCAATAAAGCACTTCTTCTTGTCACAGGTGATTACACACTTCTTCTGGATGCGGATTCAAGAGTTAAACAGGAAACTCTAAAAAAAGGGATACACGCCATCCTAACACACAAAAACACTTCCTTTGTATCATACAGGGTAGGCCATTATAACAGGTATTTCAACAGGATCACGCAACTTTTTGCACTTTCACAGGACATGGGTGATATGCTGTCAAAGATGGGTTCATACCGGTTCAATCTCCCATTCTCTTTACAGGGTGGTTTCACTCTTGTTAAAACCTCCGTATTGAGGGATGTCGGAGGGTGGTCTGAGCACACAATTACTGAAGATGCAGATCTATCATGGAAGATATATCTCAATGGAACGAGGGGAATCTATCTCAGCAACTCAAGGATAATGAGCGAGGATCCCTCTACACTGGAAACGTGGAAAAAACAGGTTGCAAGGGTACAGCAGGGATGGACCAAGCTTGAAATTGACAGATTCAAGAGCACAGTGAAGGCGAAAAATGTTTCAATCAGGAACAAGTTCATACTTTTCAATATATTCTTTGCACCATACTCCAATGTCAGCTGGCTTGTCACGACATTTATCTCTGCGTTTGCAGTAATATTTCAAATTGAAGCCCCAGCAAGCTCAATTTTCAGCAGCCCAATCTATGTGACCATACTTCTGATCCCTACGGTACTTTTCTATTTGTCAGGTGCCTATGCTCTCAAAGTTCAGAATATACTCAATTTCAAAAATGGCGTGATGATTCCACTGTTATCTTATACTACTGCCTGCATGATAACCAGAGCTGCAATAGGGTTTACTAATGGCATAATGGGAAAGAGAGGGAATTTTTTCAGAACACCAAAAAGAGGGATGAATGCATCTACAGACATGAAATATTATATGGATTTGAAAATGGACAGAAGCGATTACATAGAAGCAACATTCTCTGCAATAGGTATAGTTGTGGGAATAATAGTTCTTTATTACGGGGTCTGGGTACTTTCTCTCTCTTTGTTGATCTTTTCAATTCTGACACTCAAATCAGTAAATTTCAGGAAGTCTTCACCTGCTGACACTTCTGTGGAAGTTAAAGAAATTCTGGATGAAGCAGTAAAGGCTTTATGACAGCACAAAGAGTGTGAATATCTACTCAATTGTTTCAATGTTGGATTGAAATACAAGAGCCGCCGACGGGATTCGATCCCGCGACCTTGTGCTTACCAAGCACACGCTCTACCATGCTGAGCTACGACGGCGACAGGGTGAAAATGTAATAACATTAATAAATTTTGCATAATGTGGCATTTTAGTTCTTATACAGAATGAGACCATTTTTTTCAACTGTGGAACACATTCCTATGGTTTCCATATGCCTCAAATGAGATATGGCCTCCCCTATGGCAAATTTCTTCTCCATGTGATTCATTGAATCAAGATGCCTCCCCCTGCTCCATGTCATTTTGCACGCAATATCATATGCAGTTATCATTTTCCCATTTATGATATTCCGTATCTCTTCCATTCTTGTTGTATGATGAGACAGGAGAGATTCGATTCTTCCCTTCACATTGCTGAAGGGAACTCCATGTCCCGGATATGCATTATTGATAGGAAGAAGCGCCGTCTTTTTCAAACTATCAATGTAATGGCCCAGAAAATCAGTCACACCATCGTAATAGCTTATGTTTGGAGTGATTTTCTCAAGTATATGGTCACCTGTGAATATTATGTCAGTTCCTGATGGAATGAAGCAGGTCGAACCAGGTGAATGGCCGGGTGTGCTCACATATTCGATACCTGTTTTTGTTACCGGCAGTTTATCAAAACTGTTTATGGAAAGTCCGGCATATTCATCAAGTTTTGCAAATACAGGGTTCTCCTTTCTGAAAGCAAGAGAAGTAGGATCTGGCACGCCATTCATTTCAAGGAGTTTTTCATCATTTCCTGCGTAGCCATCAACATCTTCCTGCATTTTTAATATAAATTCAAGATCATTTTTTCCAATATAGAGTGGAATTCCATATTTCTCACTTGCAATCACTCCTCCTCCAAGATGATCAATGTGTAGATGAGTAAGAAGGATACCATCAATTTCTGAGAAATCAACGCCACTGTTTAAAAGGAAATCAAAACCTGCCCTATCCATACCGGCATCAATCAGATAGGTGCCTTTTTCTGTTTTTATTCGGTAAACAGAAGCAAATTTGAGTGCCCTTATAGCTATAGGGACAGTGTACATTTTAATCTCAGGGTTCATGGTTCTTGATGTTTTCATCAATAATCTATTTTATTCAATATTCGTTTTCTTTATAACACTATTCGAAACAGATAAATTGAATCTTAACAACGGAATGAAAAAAATTTAATATATGCTTCAATTGTCTCACGTTGACAGACTTCGATTATGATGCAATAATAATTGGTGCTGGAACGGCAGGGTTGTCTGCCGGTGCAGTGTTGGAAAAGAATGGCAAGAACTATATTATTCTGGATAAGAAAAAAGAGATAGGAGTTCCAGTCAGGTCCACGGGTGCAGTTTCACTTGAATGGGTGAGAAGAATAGGAATGCCTGAGAATCCTGAGATTATAGACGCAGAAATTTCCAGCATGAGTTTCAGAACAGACAGGAACGCAAGAATTGATATGAATTTTGGCAAAACTGTAGGACTCGTTTACAATTTCACAAATTATGAAAAATTTCTTTCAAACAAATTTGCCGGAAAACTCAACATAAAACTTAACACAAGGGTTACAGGGGTTTCAGGTAACGTGGTTACTACTGAAAACGAAACATATACTGCAACACACATAATCATGGCTGCCGGACCCCAATCTACTTTTGGAAAGAAATTACCGAAAAACGAGGTTCTGGTGGCATATGAAGAAATAAGAAAAGCGCCTGCAAGAGATGACTTTCAGATGATCTTATGGTTTAGCGATGATGCTCCAGGCGGATATTTCTGGGATTTTTCAGAATCAGGAAATTCCAGGAAAATAGGTGTTTGTTTTTATCCTCTGAAAGGTGAACAACCAAAGGAAATTCTGTATAAGTTTCAGGAAAAATTCCCTGAAATCAAAGGGGAGATGATTTCTACAATGGCGCATCAGATTCCTCTGGGAATGCCGCTTGAAACTGTTATAGAGGAAAACAGACTCTACACAGGAGACATGGTCAATGCAGTTCTAAACACAACTGCAGGGGGACTTCAGGGAGCATTCTGGACTGGA
>JAKBGP010000198.1:3539-4606 GCA_021833045.1 Thermoplasmata archaeon | reverse complement strand
ACTATCTCTTACAAGATAATCCATTTCATCGGCATCTAAAGGTCCACTAACGATTTCACTTTCCAGTTTAAATTCTCTGTGACCTCCAGAAAGGATTCTGGTCACCACTTCAGGATCAATATCATTGGACTCCAAACATTCCCTTATTTCACCCGTTCCTTTCTTACCAAGTATCATTTCTCGTCCATTTTCTTCATGATTTACGTGGAATTTATCCTGAAAAAAATCTTCGAATGAATGACTTAAGGGAAAATGACCTATATCATGCAGGAGAGCAGCAAATGTAACCTCCGTGGGATATTTAGTTTCAAGTTTCCGTGCGATCTGGTCGGCCAGTGCCATAGTTCCAAGTGAATGCTGAAATCTAGTATGAACTGCACCCGGGTATACAAGATAACACATTCCAAGCTGCCTGATCCAGTGCAGTCTCTGAAACTCAGGAGTGTCTATTATTTTCAAAAATTTTTCCGGAATCTCTGTGTAACCCCAAACAGGATCCTGAATGGCTTTGAACATTTTTAACCTCAAATACCGGACGCGCCCAGATTGGGCCTGACGTCCTGCTAAGTTTACCCCTGAGTTCACTCGACCCCGGTATCCAGCAGCACCAAAAGTTCCACCTACCGTTGCTCCCTTCCGGACCTGGCGGGTTTGGTGAATAAGTTACGGAAAGCATTTCCTTTGAATTGCTTTCTGTAATCCTCCGATCCGCTGGGCCGAAATCTCATTGATTCCTCAAGGCTTAACAGAGGCCAGGTTGGCCTCTCTGGACTGTCGTTCCCGCGTATAGGCTTCGGGTAACAGGAAGAGCCTGGCTTCCCAACCTAGTCCGGCTATTACCTTTATTAATCCTTCCTTAATATTTTTTCCATAGTTTTCGCATGTTTTCGCATTTCCTTTGTGACATCCTCCCACCCCTAAAGGAGTGGGCTTCCCGTTTCAGCGACCGGAGTTGCCATTGCTGGTAGATCTCCAGTCTCCACGGGCGTAACTTCGGGAGTGCCCCTCCCTAGATTCATGAGTTCTTTCATTTTCTTCATGCCTTTTCTCTCTATGTTTATTGCAGC
>JAKBGP010000198.1:0-3529 GCA_021833045.1 Thermoplasmata archaeon | reverse complement strand
TGGGATTTCCCGCTCACACGTGTTGAAACTTATTTATACGAAGGAATGAAAAAGTGTTTTGATTAAATGGAAACAGGATTTTCACATAAATGATTCGTAGACGTCATCGATCGATTTTATTATTCTTTCAGTGCTTGCTTCCATCTCTGCCAGTACCATAGATCCGCCCATTCCTGCTCCTTCTTTAACGTATCCATCCTCAAAGCGTCTTATTCCATCGAACCTTGATTTTGTTAAATCAGTACGGGAAAACCTCAGGTGATCCGGATCGACCAGATATTCCATAGTTTTTCGTGAGTCTTTCATTACCTGTTTAGTTGTCCACACTTCGAGATTATCCACCGGTAGTTTCATAGAAGATGCAATGTAATATATTGTTGCCATCTGGGTACCGCCAGAGAGAACTATTCTGGAGTCTTCGTTCTCTGAAATAATTCCAAGTGCTATTTCCTGAGTATAATCCCCAACCCTTGATATGGATTTCAGTGGATCATTTTGAATTCCGTGTCTCTGAATCATTTCTTCTATAACGTCACTCTTAAGGTTTGTAGGGTTTATTCTAAATGAACTGCTTGTTTTTATATCCAAACCGAGAAGTGATAGGACAGATTGTGCAGTAGTCGTTCCTCCTGGTATGGATTCTGAAATCATTATGGAACGACCATTTTTTAAAAGTGTCTTGCCAATATATCTGCCAGTTGAAACTGCAAGTGATGCCTGAGGTAAAGCCATCTCTTTCCTTCCGTCTCGAGCTGGATTTAGATGTGTATGTAGATAGGCACACTTTGGTTTTATTCCCATCCCTCCGTCCACTACCAGAGTTTCCAATCCAGAAATATCAAGACATGCTCTGGCTATGAGGGAAGGTGTTGGTAATCCATCGGGTGTCATTGGAGGGACATCAAGAGATTTACATTCCCCCTCTACAAGTATTTCAGAGTCAAGGGCTGGTGTTAGAAAGGTTAGATCTGGAGTTTTACCAGCTGATGTTATACCTGGGATAAGGGATATCTGTGTATTTCCCGCTATCATCAAATTAATGTCAGGTTTTCTATTCATTTTATCATACCACTATTTTAAGGGGAAATAAAAAGAATATGTGTGGGTAAAGAATATATGAAAAAATGAGGATCAATGGGATTGTTACGAAAATTACCATGAGAAAGAATGAGAAATAGAATATTCTTAATGCTTTCTTGAGATCGCCAAGAGTTGGGTCAAAACCTTTTCTGTTAATCACATAACTTCCTTTTTTCTCAAGCTTAAGATTCAAAACAATTGCCATTGTACCCATGGAATATGCAGCATTCCTACTGGGTACGCTATTTAGAACGGATGAAAGCAGTGATTTCCTATTGCTATAGTTCAGCATATATGCAGAAACTGATATGAGTGCAGATGAAATTCGTGCAGGAATATAGTTAAGAATTGTATCCATAGCAGCAGAAGCCCTTCCAAATTTCAGATATTTTTTATCCCTGTACCCAAAGGTTGAATCCAGTGTGTTCACGATTCTGTAAACTATGGAACCAATAACACCAAATATGGAGAAATACAGTAAACTTCCTGTGAATGAATCTGTGATACCTTCAGCAACTGTTTCAATGGCCGCAGATATTAGTAAGGGTTCGTTCAACTCTGAAACATCTCTTCTTACACATCTGGAAGTTAGGACTCTGGCACTGTCCATATCTCCTTTTTCAAGACTCTTTATTATGGGATTAATGTGCGCTCCCATTGAGGTAAATGCAAATGTTGATTTTGCAATTATGGCGTAAAATATCAGGAAAAATATGTATATAAGAGGAAGACTGTAAAGGAAATCAAAAACCACTCCAAAAAATATGGTGATTGGAATTACTGTAAGCAATGCAGTAATCCACCCTGCCCTCACCAGCTTCCTGGATTTCTGCATCCCACGCCCAATGAACATGGCCCATCTTCCTGAGATTACTGCAATGTGTAGAAAACCTCTGGGTTCTCCGAATATTATGTCTATTATAAGGGCAAGGAAAAGAGTTGAGATTATGATTGAAAGGAATTCAGGTTCCATTTACGATCTGCATTAACAGTTCTCTTTTTAAATTTACGGATAGATTCATGGAGAATGATTTGATATTATCTTCCAGGGTTTCTTCGAAACTTCTACTTCTATTTATCCCTGTAAACCACTGAAAAACATTGGAATTTTCAAGGATCCCATGAAGATTGGTTCCAATAATTTTTCCGTCTGTGCTTATAGAACCTTCTGGACCAACGTTTGTATTGACAAAGTTTTCCTCATTTTTACTCTGTTCCTTTCCATAATGGATGAAATAGGCAGATCCTTCTAAGGGCAGGTTTCCAAGAGAACCGTGATACTTAACATCCCTAATCTCCTTTTTAGAATCATATAGGAAATTGGTATTTAGTAAACCAAGACCTTTAAGCTCATTCACAGGTAGCTGAACATGATCTGGATCCAGTATAGATCTTGACAGCATCTGGTATCCTCCGCAGATTCCCAGTATTTTCTTGCCATTCTCTAGAAATTCGCTTATCTTCTTCCCGATTCCTGTTTTGATTACAAAATTAAGATCTTCATAAACATTCTTTGAACCTGGAAACAGAAGAGAATCTACACTATCGAGCTGTTCCGGAGTGGTTATATATTTTCCAAGCCCCATCTGTATAAGTGGATCAATGTCACTGTAATTCTCAAAATACGGATATCTTATAATGCCAA
Organism: Thermoplasmata archaeon; assembly: GCA_021833045.1. The sequence goes on along the minus strand of JAKBGP010000198.1, from coordinate 804 downwards.
CCTTTGATCCATTTATATTGCTGTAATCAAGAGAATCTTCTCCAGGTAATGTACTGTTTTCCATATGGGGAATTACTCCCATGCTGATCATCCCTGTCATAGAACTTATCTTTTCTATACCACTGTTCAGTAAATCCACCTTACCTCTCATGTTGTTTATGATGAAGTATTTTAGTACGTCGGGATACTGAGCAAGTGCCTTTGTTCCGTATAGTGATGAGAATGAACCACCATTTTCAATGTTGGTAACAAGTATTCCAGTACCTTTGAATTCATTTGTCAACCATGTATTCGCAAGATCCCTCTCATAGAGATTGATCTCCGCAGCTGACCCAGATCCCTCTGCAACAACCACATCATAGCTTTCAAGAAGAGACTTTAAAGCCTCCTTTACTGCTAACCTTGCTTCATCCCTCAGTATCTTTCCATAGTCATCAATGGTTCTGCTCCCGATGGACTTTCCCATAAAAATTACCTGGGACTTTCCTGATCCCTCGGGTTTAAGTAGAATAGGGTTAACCTTCCAGTCAGGTACTATTCTTGAGGCTTTTGCCTGTAACCATTGAGATCTTGCTATTTCATAACCATCTACAGTGGATATAGAATTCAATGACATGTTCATTGCTTTGAATGGCGATACTCTGTATCCCAGATCACTTAGAATTCTGCAAATCCCCATCGTAATAGTACTTTTCCCAGCATTGGATGATGTTCCCATAATGTGTATAAGCTTACCCTCAACCATTTATTACCGCCCGTATTGCCTTAATTAACTCCATATTTTCGTCGTGACCCCTTATATTT
>JAKBGP010000197.1 GCA_021833045.1 Thermoplasmata archaeon | reverse complement strand
CATTGAGCGAAAGAATTGATTTCCTGATGAAAAAAATGGAAAATCTCGAAAAGATAGAGAAAATTTATACGGACAACATACCAAAAATAGTGAATGATATGAATGATTTGAGGGACAAAGTGAACAGAATTTATAAGGTTTTGATAAAGGAATGATATTGTCCAGGTATTGAAGACCCGTGGACAAACATTTTAGTTAAAATTCCCATAAGGGGAACCAGATGAAGTTTCTTATAACAGGCGGAGAAGGATTCATAGGAAGAAACCTAAAGGATCACCTGGTTCATAATAATCACGCAGTTGAGACACTGGATATTGAAGGCGAACCTGATTACAAAGCCTCGATTCTCGATATCTCCGCTTTAAGGGCGGCAATTAAGGATGCAGATGGCGTTTTCCACCTTGCAGCAATTACTTCCCCTCCGCAGTTTGAAAATGACTTATTCTCCGGATTCAACACAAATGTGAACGGGACATTGAATGTTCTCAGGGTGGCTGCTGAAAATAACCTGAAGAGGGCAGTAATTGCTTCTTCTTCTGCCGTTTATGGAGACCTGAAGGCCCCTGGCAGAGAAGACATGCCCATATACGGCCACGAGAACATGTATGCAACCACCAAACTCTTTGATGAGTATCTGGGCAGGCATTACACAATCAGGGGTGAACTTGAAGTGGTTTCACTGCGTTTCTTCAATACTTACGGAATTGGTGAAAATAGCAAGGGCCTTTACTCCAGTGTTATCAGCAAGTTTCTGGAATCTTTGTCCATTAAAGAAGAACCATTAATATACGGGAATGGTGACCAAAGTAGAGATTTCATATATGTAAAGGACGTGGCTGAAGCGGCAAATGCTGCCATGTTTAAGGGGATCCCCGGAGAAAGTTACAATATTGGCACTGGGATTTCATATTCTTTCAACTCAATAATAGGGCTTATATCTGAGGTGCTGAACCAAGAAATTAAAGCAAAGTACACCAAAATTCCCTTCAGAAACTATCAGCTGTTTACACAGGCTGACATGGAAAAGACATTTTCAGGTTTTGGCTGGCAGCCAAAATATGATCTGAAAAAGGGAATTACAGAAATGTGTATTAACATGGGGTTACTCTAAACTACATGTTTTGAAAATTGTGAATCCATTCAGTTGAACACAATATAGAATATAAGAAAGAGCGCCATACACATCAGATGGAGAGAATGTTAATATCCGGTGGGAATGGTTTCTTAGGCTCTTATCTTGCTGAAAGGGCACTGGCCGAAGGAATGGAAGTCACAGTCGTGGATGATTTCTCAACTTCTAAAGTTCTAAACTTACCAGGAGAAGTGGACCTGGTTAAAAAGCCAATAGAAGAATTTCAGTCGGGGAAGAAATTTGATTTTGTGGTGCATCTTGCTGCCAGGCCTTCTCCAGAGGACTATACCATAAATCCGGTTCATACAATATCATCCAATTCTTTTGGCACCAAAGTCATGCTGGATTTTGCAAGATCATCCGGCGGAACTTTCATGTACACTTCGTCCTCAGAAGTGTACGGTGAAGCTGCAATAATTCCGACTCCAGAATCTTATTTTGGAAACGTAAATCCAAATGGGATAAGAAGCTGTTACGATGAGGGGAAAAGATTTTCGGAAGCTCTTTCAATGGCCTACCACAGGGAATATTCCTTAGATGTAAGGATACAGAGACCGTTTAATGTTTATGGCCCGAGAATAAGGGAAGATGGGTTTTATGGCAGAGTGATCCCACGTTTTATTGCTCAGGCACTGGACAATTCTCCGCTGACCATTCATGGAAATGGTTTACAGACTCGATCCTTTCTTTATGTTCAAGACTGGTTGGATGCAACGTGGAAATATCTCACCATTGATCAACCTGAACATCGGATACTGAACATAGGTTCAGAGGAACAGATGACAATTTTAAAATTGGCAGAATATGTAAGGGAGCTCACAAATAGCGCTTCCAACTTCATATACGCCCCAGGGCGCGAGGATGACCCTACAAGGAGGGCTGCGGACAACAGTCTTGCCAGGAGGGTTCTCGGATGGACGCCAAAAGTGCAGCTGAAAAAAGGTTTGACCGAGACCATAAACTGGCTTAAAGCGAAACGAGTGGGGGAACAATGAAACTGGGAGTCGTAGGACTCGGTTATATCGGGTCCGTTACTGCAGCTGTTCTTGCCAGCAAGGAACACGATGTTGTAGGTTTGGATATTGATGTGCAAAGAATTAAAAATTACAATAAAGGTATTCTGCCAATTTATGAACCAGGTTTATCTGACCTTTTAAAACAGAGTGTTTCTAAAATTATTTTTACAACAGAGTTTTCTGATCTTTCGGACTGCGATGCAGTTTTTGTCTGTGTACCGACCCCTACCGTTTCTGGCAAGATTAATCTTGATTATGTGGAAAGTGCCTGTAAATCAATTGCTGAATGCTCGCCAAAGGCCACTATCATAATTAAAAGTACAGTTATACCGGGCACCGCTGCCCGCATTATGAACCTGCGTGGAGTGGAAGTAATATCTAATCCTGAGTTTACGAGAGAAGGCACAGCCGTAAATGATACAATAACTCCGGATAGAGTTGTTATTGGCAGCAGAAAAAATTCCTCTTATGATTTTATGAGGAAAGTTTGGTGGTTTGTTGAATCACCATTTGTGGAAACAACAAATGAGAATGCTGAATTGATAAAGTATGCCAGCAATGCATTTCTTGCGACTAAAATATCATTTATCAATGAAATCGCCAATCTGTGTGAGAAAATACCCAATGCCGATGTTACAACAGTTGCTCTTGGCATGGGTCTCGATCCTAGAATAGGGAAAGATTTTCTGAGGGCAGGACTTGGTTTTGGCGGCTCCTGTTTCCCAAAAGATACTGAAGCTCTCACAAGTTTTGCAAATGATCTGGGAGAACGAACTTCCATTGTAGAGAGCGCCATAAGTGTGAACCTTGAGAGGGAAGACCGGATAGTTTCATTGTGCAAGAAAGCACTTGGAGATGATCTTAATGGAAGGAAAATTTGTGTGCTAGGTTTGAGCTTCAAGGAAGACACTGATGATTTGAGAGAATCAAAGTCCATTAAATTATTCAATGCTTTAAGGGCCACTGGGGCTTCTGTGGAGGCATTTGATCCCATGATCAAATCAGACAGATTTCCTTATGCCTGTGATGAAGCAGAGGATTGCCTCAAAGACTCAGAATTGGCTGTAATCTCAACTGAATGGCCTCATTTTTCGGCAATTCTGGAGAGCTACAATGGGATAGTGATAGACGCCAGGAGAATTGTGCCACCCTCTGTTGCTAAAAAATATTTGGGAGTGGGGAAATATAACAAGTAAGGTAAGAAAAGCCGTAATCCCTGCAGCTGGAGCCGGGACTAGGTTTTTCCCGTTGACAAGGACTCAACCCAAGGAAATGCTGCCCATCCTGGATAAACCAGTTATTCAATATGTGGTTGAAGAAGCCCTTTTGTCAGGCCTTGATGAGATATTGATCATAGTGGGCCATGGAAAAGATTCTATTATTGACTATTTTGACAGGCATCCTCTTGATTCACAAATGAAGGGCTTTGAAATCGACATGTTCCCTGAAATTTACTTTGTCAGGCAAAGGGAACAGAAAGGCTTGGGGGACTCATTGAGATATGCAGAGAAATTTACGGGTGATGACCCTTTTCTCGTGCTGTTAGGAGATACTATTTACAAAACAAAAGGTAGCGAAACCACTTCTTCGGAAGTCCTCAAGGCGTATGGGGAAACAGGTAAGCTAATGGTATTGGTCGAAAAGGTCGAAAGGGAAAAGATACAGGATTATGGAATAATATCAGGCAAAAAGATATCCAAGTCCCTGTGGAGCATTGATGATCTTGTTGAAAAACCTGATCCTGGGAACGCACCAACTGACATGGGAATCACTGGCACATACCTTCTCAATGGGGAAATATATGACATACTTAGAGAATTGAAGCCGGGTAAAAATAATGAGTACCAACTTACCGATGCACTCAGAATTCTAGCGGCAAATGGTATGCTGCTCGGTTATGAAATAAATGGAACCAGGTATGATATAGGAACAAAAGAGCTCTGGGTAAAAACATTCATTGATTTCGCCAGGGAAGATCCACGTTTTAAAAGGTTATTCTGAATAAGTGCTATTTTTATCAAAACGGGAAGCGAATTTTTTATGCCCGCTCATTCCTTAAGACTTCAAGCAGTTGTTCAGCCCTCTTTACATCTGTGTGATGCCTATTGTATAATTCATTTCCGGCTTTAGAGATAGCCTCATAGTTATCGCTCTTAAGCCCTGACATTAACTTATTTTCAAAATCTGACAAACCATCAAAAAATATTGCAGACACCCCGTCCTCAAAGTTGTTGGGAATTGGCAGCGGAACCTTTAATGACATGAGACAGACTGAATAATAAGGTACCTCCCAGTATCTGAAAATATCGTAGCTGGACCCGGGTAAGGACATTACAATCTTGCTCCTCTGAATAGTTTTAATATATTCTTTGGGGGAAAGATTTCCGGGAGCTGAAACGAATCGCAGATCATGTTTTTTTGCAATGCTTTCAAATTTATCAAAAAACACCTTTCTCAAATCAG
>JAKBGP010000196.1 GCA_021833045.1 Thermoplasmata archaeon | reverse complement strand
ACTATCTGGGGGAAGCACTTACAGATCCAAAAGATATAGAAGAAGCAACAGGTATTTATCTCAATATTCTTGATAAGATAGAGGATGGAGACCAGCAGTTCCAGATATCCATAAAGCCCACTCAAATTGGTCTGTCTGTTAGTTTAGATGCTGCAAAGAAAAATCTGGAGAGAATAGTAAGCAAGGCTAATGAGAAAAAGATTTTCACATGGATAGACATGGAAGAATCTGAACTGGTAGATAAAACAATAGAACTTTATAGGAGCCAGATTTCCACCGGTAACGTTGGTTTGTGTGTTCAGTCATATCTTCGGAGAACAAAGAATGACGTAGAAGAACTTTCCAAAGAGGGTGGAATATTCAGACTGGTTAAAGGAGCTTATACGGAAGACGAAAAGGTAGCATTCAAGACCAAAGATGAGATCAATAAAAATTATGAAGATATTCTTACATTCATGTTTGAAAACACTAAAATGTTTATGGTTGCAAGTCACGATGAACTTATGATAGAGAAAGCCGTGAAATTAAGTGAGGAACATAAAAAAGAGGTTTGGTATGGAATGCTCAATGGGATAAGAAACCAGTATCTTATAGATCTACAAAAGAGAGGAAAAAAGACTTTTTCGTATATTCCTTTTGGGCAAAAATGGATTCAATACTCAGTAAGAAGAATGCAGGAGGCTGGCCATATAAGCCTTTTAATGAAATCCATGCTGCACGGTCAAAAAGTTTAGACTATTGTCGAATATCAATTCGACAAATATAAATAAAATAAAATCATAAGCCGTTGTGAACGTAGAAGAAAAGATAGCGGGTGAAATCGTTCTGTCAGAGACTCCAAACGAAACTCTCAAGAAATGGAGGGAAGAGTTTTCCATATCCAAAAGCGAACTAGCGAGGGAGATGAATGTAAGCCTCTCTATGATAAGTGATTATGAAACAGGCAGGAGGCAGTCACCAGGAGTAAACACAATTAGAAAATTTGTTTCTGCAATGATAAGAATAGAGACAAAACATGGAGGTACAATATTGAGAAGATACAGATCAGGTGTACCATATGAAGCGCTGATCGACATAAGAGACTATGACAGAGATATAAATCTAAAAACAATTGTGAATAAGATAAAGGGTGTCTCAGTATCTGAAGCACCAATGGACAGGTACGTGAGGGGATACACAATAGTCAATGGAGTGAAGGCAATACTTTCATTTTCTTACAGTGAATACAGTCTTCTTTATGGATGGTCCAGCCAGAGGGTAATATTTTTTACTGATGTGAAGATGGGAAGAAGCCCCATGATCGCCATCAGAGTGCACCCATTGAAGCCTGCAGCAGTAGTGTACGTTAAGGCTGATCGTGTTGATGAACTGGCAATTAAACTTTCGGAAGTTGAAAATATTCCTCTGATAACAACAGAAATGGACACGGATGAAATCTCCAAATTAATATCAAACATAAAGTAGATTTATCGCAGAATATATGGAGAGTTATAACCTTTAAAGTTATATCTGCTCATAATGATTACAATAACTCAGCATCTCATCCAAATATCTTTTTAATAATAAACTGTGGATCATATGGGATGAGTTCTTCCATCTTTTGGCCTACCCCTAAAAAATAGATTGGTTCCTTAAACATGTGAGCAATGGAAAATATAGCACCTCCCCTTGCATCAGTATCAAGTTTGTTTACAACTATACCATCAAATTTTATATCTTTTAGAAAGGTGGTTGCCTGCTCTATTGCATCACTTGCAGCCATAGCATCAACCGTAAGGAATGTCATATCTGGTTTTGCAACCCGTTTTATTTTCTTCATTTCATCCATCAGGTTCTTGTTAGTCTGCATTCTTCCTGCTGTGTCTATGAGAACAAAATCAAGGTTTCTTGCCCTGGCATGCTCAATGGCGTCAAACGCTATTGCGGATGGATCACTTCCCATTGTTTGTGATATAACCCTTATTCCAAGTTCGTCACCATGGTATCTTATCTGCTCTATAGCACCTGCCCTGAAAGTATCTGAAGCGGCAACAACGACAGATTTTCCCTTATTTTTAAGCATGTATGATAGCCTGGCGATTGTGGTCGTTTTTCCCGTTCCATTTATCCCTATAAACATTATAACCTGTGGTTTCTTATTAATATTAAGCAAGTCAACACTGGGTTTAGCTTTTAATAATATTTCAAGCAGTATCTCCTTAAGGCTCTCAATGGCCTCTGTTCTTTTGAGTCTTTTCTGTTTTACATGTTTTTGCTGGAACACATCAAGTATATATTCAACAGTTTCGAGGGAAACATCAGATTCAAGCAGAATTTCAAAATATTCATCTCTGAACATTGAAAGTTCTATCTCGTCTTTGTTTCCTCTGAAGAGATTTCCGAGTTTCTCCTTAAGAGACATCTTGCTTCTGGCTTGAATTGACCGATTGAACAATTGCCTGATATCTTCTGAGTGCTTCAGCTCTTTGATCATTTAGACTCTGTAGTGATTTCCTGACCTCTTCTATTTGTCCCTTAAGTCTTTCTATTGTTCTTTCAGGTTTTTCCTCTATGAAGATATCTGAGCCTACTGCTACCATTACTTCTTTTTCTCTTTCTATTCTTCCCCTGGCGAAAACGCCTCCCCCAAGCGATATCAGATTTTCTGAAGATTCTGAAACTTCCTTAGACTGTAGCACGCTGAGAGCCTTTCCATAGTCTTCAATTCCCTGTGTAAGTAGATTTATCTGTTTTTCTGAAGAATTTATAAAAGATTCAAGAAATTCCAGTTCTTCTCTCACATCAATCCTATCCTCGTTGTTTTCCATTTATTCCACCTTCTCAAAATATTGCCTGCTTTCCCTCAATGACTCAAGTACAGGCATTGGCTCACCGGATAAATAACTTATGAGTGCCCCACCACCAGTTGAGATGTGGTCTATTCTGTTCTCAATATTCAGGGCCTCTATAGCTGATATTGTATGACCGCCACCGGCTATTTTCATTGCAGTAGATGCTGCAACCTCTCTTAGGATCTCAAACGTTCCAAAGCTGTACTGTTCAATTTCATACATTCCCATTGGACCATTTATGAAAATACTATCAGCTTTCCTTATCTCCTCCGAGAACTTCGCTATACTGTTCAGGCTTATGTCAGCAAGTATCTGATCATCTGGTATTTCCTCTCCTTTCTCTACCCTTCTATTTGAAGGATTTAGAACAAAATCTTCAGGAATGAGTATTCTGTTACCATATTTTTCAAGCAGTTGTCTACAAATTTGAAGATATGCATCGTATTTTTTATTGTTCTTAATTATGAAATCCTCATTCTTCTTTCCAATCTTATTCCCAGATGCCCAGAGGAAAGCGTTTGCTACAACTCCTCCGACGATTATATGATTAACTGTATCCTTGTCAAGGAATGATTTTGCTACGGTTATGGAATCCTCTATCTTGGCGCCTGCAAGTATGGCAAGATTTTTACTTCTGTCCCCTTTAAGAAATACATTAAGGGCATCAGTTTCTTTCTGTATTAGAAGACCTGCAACATTAGGCATTTTTCTTGAGAAACCCGTGAGAGATGTCTGTGATCTGTGAATGGCAGGGAACGCATCGTTCACAAAATAATCGCAAACTTCTGAAAGGTTTCTGATAAAGTTCGAATTTTCAACAGTTTCCTTATCTTCTGGGTCAAGGACAACATCCTCGGAGAAAAATCTTGTATTCTCCAGCATAAGTATCTCTCCATTTGACATTTGCTTAATTGCAGAGATTGCGCTTGATCCGTAGAGGGAATCGATATGTTTAACCCTTCTACCGAGCAATCTCTCAAGCTTCCTTGAGTGATTTAACAGCGAGGTAAAATCCGTTTTCCCGGGTCTGCTCTGATGAGCAAGGATGACCAATTTTGCACCCTTTAATCGTTCAATGGTTGGTAGGTGGGATTTGAACCTTGTATCACTCATTATCTCATTTGTCATGGGATGTATTGGCGAATTCAAATCCAGCCTTAAAAGAACAGTCTTTCCGCTAAAGTCGAAATCATCAAGTGTGAAGAAGTCTCTTTGCCTCTGATCCATACAGACCCATAATGCCCTGAATACATAAATTAATTGTGAATCTATATAGTCCTCAAATTGATTTAGAGCAATTGATATAAATCAACATTTTATAATAACATGTAATACTCAATAATGGTTCACGAAAGTAGTTCCGGAATAGTTATTTTCAGAAGAATGAATGAAATCCAGTTTCTATTCCTGATGAAAAAGGATGGTAATTTAGATTTCCCGAAGGGACATATCGAAAAAGGGGAAAATAAGACAGATGCAGCGCTCAGGGAAACGCTAGAAGAGACAGGAATAGAATGCAAAATAATTCCAGGGTTTGAAGAGAAGACAGACTACTATTTCTATTATGACAAGAACAATATACACAAGGATCTAACCCTGTTTCTGGGTGAAGTTGAAAAGAACGTAAAAGTTAAAACATCAGACGAACACGAAGCCTATGTATGGCTAAATTATGATGAGACATTAAAGTTTTTGAAGTTCGACAATCAAAGAAACATAATCACAAAGGCATACAATTTTATAAAAGAAAAATTATATGTAGAAAATAATTAATTTCCACTACCCTTT
>JAKBGP010000009.1 GCA_021833045.1 Thermoplasmata archaeon | reverse complement strand
ACCCCAAAGGAAATTCCATAAAGACCATAAATAATTTCCTCCAATTCTTAAGATTCTCCCAGATTATATTTGAGAATTCTTCAACTGGTAAATCTTCAAGAACCATTAATTCTGACAGACGATCTACATTATGGATAAAAGTTTCCTTGATTGTAGTGTTGTAGAGATTAGGGTCAGAGTTCAAAAATTGTTTTACGAAGTCTAAATACCAATCCATTGACAGTATGCATGAACTGAATAGAGTAATCCTAAGATCATATCCAGCAACATTAGATATTCTTTCAATCTCATTTCCTATGCCCTTTAAGAGGTTGTTGTTGGTGAGATATAGATAGTCCTTAGAGGAACTAAGAAATTCAGTCATCCATTTTGACACATGCTCAGTATATTTCACATTTGAATTATCTGAGTAATAACTGGAATCTTCTGACTGGAGGTGCTGATATTGTCTGAAGTCATTCTTAAATTCGACAAATAAATCCCATATTGATTTGGTATCTTTCGTTTCTTCAACTGATCTTTCCATCAATGCAGTCAGAAACTCATCTCCTGGAGTTCTAGCTTCGCTAATGATTTGACTTTGATTCTTATCAGGGTTAGAAGTTTTGAATTTTGAGTAATCGATACACATAGATCTTATCATAAACCCAACTATGCCCCAATAAAAATCATCCATTATGAAGGAATCAGAGAGGATTCTATTTGAATAAATTGTCGTTAAGAAATAATCACCATTTTCGAACAATCGTTTAGCTTCTTTTAAATGTTCCTTTAATATTTTCTTACTGGCATCGTCGGTTATCATTATCCCATTTTAGACAATTACTAGCAACTTATTAATTTTGCTTTTCTTTACAGAATCTGGGTTACCTTGAGGTTTTAGATTTTCAGCAAAAAAATAGACGATCACTCAGCGCATATTTATTGGATATGATACCAGAAAAGGAAGATACAATTGTATAAACAAAAGTAATAAGAAGGTTATCTGTGCATACCAAAACAAGAATTATAAATTTTTATTCTTTATGGTTAATGGAGACTAATATTAAGAATGAACGATTACCTTTTACATGATGCTTGAAATCTTCGAAAGAAAGGATCGGAATTTCCTAATTAGGGAAAGGCTTTACACTACTTTAGAAGTATCGTGTTACAAAAGGTTTGAATTTGGAAATGCTTTCAAGTTTCACAGGGGCGAATTGCATAGCTATAAAACTCCAAAAATTAGAGAGTGATTCATTATGACATCTACAAAGTTTGATTACTCGTTTGGAAGAAAAAGCTATACGATCTGGGCTATCCTCTATCCGAATCGAAGATACCAGTACAATTCTTACGTGAGAGGAGAGCAGTTCCATTAGGAGTGAACTTGAAAGAAGCAAAACTGCTATATCAAGATCCATTAGGAATTGATATAATATTTCTTGAATTTGATAAACTTCCATCTAGAATTGGAGCATCCAAGATTGCAAGATACTGGAAAGTGCACCAGGGAGGGAGGCAGCTGATTATATTTAGTGATGGAATTGAAAATTACACGATTGTTATACCCAATGCAGCTGAAACGCCAGATACAAAGCTCAGAATTCTAAGTCTTTCTGAAAAAAAATATAGAACAGATGAAGAAGCATTGGAATCTATGAGATATCTTAAAGATGTTAAAAGGTTGAGAGATCAATACGATTTATACTTCCTTCCGTATGAAAAGGTAAGGACGGAATTCTTTGATAATTATCGCAGTTTTTACGCTGATACAGTTAAGGCTGTGGAACCTGTTCTGAAGGAACATTCTAACTCCTATGCTCAAAGATTTCTGGGTAGGCTTATGTTTCTTTACTTTCTTCAGAGAAAAGGCTGGTTGAAGGGAAACAAGAGTTTTGTTGATACTATTAAGGATTACAGTGAATTAAATTGGGTATTTTATGAAGGACTAAGCACCGAAGGTAATTCTGGACTTCCTTATCTGGATGGAACTCTGTTTGAAAGGGAAGAGTATCTAGGTACTGAAGAAGAAGAAATGATTAAAGTTTCTATGGATGGAATTTTCAAAAGGGCCAGAGACCTATTCAACCAGTATAATTTCACAGTTGATGAACTATCATCCAGGGAGATTGAAGTATTCAAAAATCGTATTGATGACAGATATAATAGAATTTAGTAAATACATTAGAGCTAACAGCATTAAAAATATATTCTTTAGTGAGTATTCTGACAAATTTATCTCTACGAAAAAGGTAGAACCAAAATATAAAGGATCTAAAATTTTTTACGCTTTTGACTGCAATAAAGTGCTAATGCTAATGACTGATTCATGGGGATATGATTCCATTGAATATTATGAAGAGAGCTCAAAAAATGGTATTTTTTATACTATCAATAGTCTTAAAAAGGATTATTCAAACGAAGATGAGTGGAATGACTCCTCCGGTCGTATATATCAACTCCTAAGATCATGGGGATACAAATCATCAAAGGTTGTAGAATATTCGGCACGATTCTTTCAAGGAAACCTTTTTCGTTATGAGATATATAACAAAGTTAGAAAATTAGCTAATAAAGGTAAATTTAGGAATATCACTGAGTTAATCATCTCTTCTAAAGCTGCTTTTGAAAATTTAGATGACTATTATGATGCAAAGGAACTTAAGGCTCCAAATATGGTGACTCTATCATCAATGAGGTTGATAGAAGAGATTAAGCGTAAATTTAAGTTTGAGGACTATACCTCAGCCTTGCTTTTTGCAGTAATGCTCAAACTGAAAAAGTCTATGGAAGAGGATAAGGGCGAACAGGGGATAAGCTTAGGTGAAATAAGAAGAGGATTAGAGAAATACACACCCAAAAACGTTTATGAAGGTTTTAGAAAAATCGAAAGTGATGAGGACATAATTAACAAAATTCAAAATGAATTCGGTTTCTCAATAATTGGATACTATAATCAATGGAATAAGTATTTCTATTTCTCCAAATTGAAAATCTACATAGATGCAAGCAATGTAATTCATAATGGACAGAGAAGAGGGGGCAAGAATACAAACACCGTCAGTCCTAAAATAGAATTTTTAGATGAATGCATAAAAAATCTTAGGGAACATGGGATAAAGGTTACAGGAGCATTCCTGGATTACAGTAAAAATGATTGGCTGAAACTCGAATCCATTAAGTCCACAATTGATTCTAGTGGTAATGAATTGCCGAAGTCTGAATTAGAATTCAATAAATATCAGCAACTAAAAAAGAAATTAAGAGGAGATGGAATAACAGTGACTGAAACTGTGAAAAACGAAACTGCCGATGTAAAATTGATTCAAAAGCTGATCGATGACCCAAGCTGCTATGTTGTATCAAATGACAGTTTCGAAGAATTCAATCTTTTAAAATCCCAAAGAATGAGACTCATAAATTTCGAGAGAATGGACGATGGAAAATATAGATTCTTTGCGCAAACTGATGATCAGAAAGATATGGATCCTAAAGAAATTTATACAAATAAAACAAAAGGATTAGAAAGGTATGAGGACGTGACAAGTCTAGAGAATATCGGTAAATGGACCTATCCAGACAGATATGACTACGAGGAAATCTCAGAATTCCTAAATAAGCACCTTTAGGATATTAGATTTAGACAGATTAATCTCTTTTCTGAACATATGCTTTTAGTACTTCTCTAAACATTTTCCCGTGATTTTTATATCTAACGTGGAGCAATTCATGGGTAATCGCCTCTCGTCTTAAAGAAGGGGCTACGTTTAGCAGTGACTTATTGAAAGTAATGATCTTATTTGGGGAGCAACTTCCCATTTTTGACTTCATTTCTCTAATTCTTACCTGCTTTGGTACAGCATTTATTTCCTGCGAAATCTGCTTTACTTCCTTCCTGAATTCTTCCTTACTTACCATTACCGTTCGCCTTCAGATTGTCAACAATCTCCTTTGCAAGTTCGGCATTCTTCTTAATCTGAGAAAGATCGTCATCCTTTGTGTTCATTTCAAGCGCATTGTTAAGTTCCAGTCTTATGTCCCTCTCCTGCCTAGGGTTAACACGCCATTTTGGGTATTTTGTTAACACTGTTGCCATATAAGTTGCTATCTTTTCAGGTCCTTGTACCTCTTTTTTCTTAAGGAACCAGTAAAGCGAGAATATATCTGGTGACATTTTGAGAGATTCCTGTTCTTTGTTAGCCTCATTTATCTCGTATATAAGGGACTCAAGTTCCTTTGCTATTTCTTCTGATAATTTCTGTCCTTCAGTATACATTTGTGCAATTTCTTTCGCCCTTTCTCCTATTGATATTAGATATGGTTGCTCCTTCTTTTTGTTGTTGACTTCATCCTGGAGACTGTTGATCATACTAAGAATTCTTTCTCTATCTGTTGAATGATCAGATTTTATTTGGCTTAAGGTTCTTTCATTTATACTGTATGTGGTTTTAGGTGGATTGAATTCCCCTATAGATGTGTGCTCTCTAACAAGCTTCGCAGTCTTTTCCGAGAGGTCCATATCTGGTTTTCCACTATTGTCATAATACATCCTCAGTATTCTGAATATTCTGGCAAACACATCGAAACTATCAAGATATGGCCTGAGGAATTCATCTGGTGAAATGATGTTGTATATATCCTCTAGTTCCCTCCATCGTCCATAGAATTTTTGCCTTACATTTGGATCGCTGAACATTTCCACGATCTCACTTACGATCACATCTGGCCTGTTGTTACTAAGCTGGTCAAGATAGTCAGATTTCATTGATGTAATCTTTTCAAGGAAGCTTTCCTTGAGTATTTTTATATCCTGGACTGCACCCTCTATGTCAGATAAATCTTTAGAATCAAATGCAAGTGCATCTTTCAATCTCCTGAATACCCCGACAAAATCAATAATAAGCCCGGTTTTCTTAATCTTCCCCAAGGTTTCGTAAGGCCTGTTGATTCTAGCAATGGCCTGTAACAGCACATGATCACGCATTGGCTTATCAAGATACATGCAGTAAAGAATGGGTGCATCAAATCCAGTCAGCAGTTTTTCAGTGACAATAAGTATCTTTGGTTCTTTTTTAGGATCTCTGAATGCCTTTCTTATCTCCTTCTCCTGCTCCTCCGTTGTGTGGTACTTCTTGAGTTTCTCATTGTCATTGTGGTTTGAGCTGATTATAACACTCGAATATGATGCTGGAAGATAATTATCAAGTAGCTCCTTGTACATTACACATGCTTCCCTGTCTACTGCAACAAGAAAAGCCTTGTAGCCAAGGGGTTCTACATTATCAATGAAATGATTGGACAGGTACTTTGCTATACTATCCATCCTGTCAGCATTTTTCATCATGTTGCGGAGTGTTACCTGCTTTTCCATGATCATGTTCAGCGTTTCGATGTCTGAAACGTCTGCTAAATCTGCATTCCTTAGGAAATTCTTTTCAAGAGTATCTCGATCTACAAGCATCTTGTTTGGAGCCAGAGAGTAATTCAGGGGTAAAGTTGTACCGTCCTGTATGGATTCCTTTATACCGTACTTGTCCAAATAACCCTCTTTGTCTTCTTTCCCGAACATAATAAAGGTATCATTCTTGCCGGATGTGCTTGATATGGGTGTTCCTGTGAAACCGATTAAGGTGGCGTTGGGAATTGCCCCAGTTAGAAAATTTCCAAGCTTTCCACCCGTACTCCTGTGTGCTTCGTCTGCGAATACATATATTTCCCTGCTCAAGTTGATTTTTGCAGGCATACCCTCGAATTTCTGTATGGTAGACACAATTATGGCAGGGGTTTCTAATTTTAAGAGTTTCTCAAGCTCTTTTTTGTTTTCAGTGACATGAACATTTGCAAACCCTAGTGCTTTGAGGTTGTGAAATATCTGGGTCTCAAGCTCGTTTCTGTCTACAAGCATTAATATTATGGGTTTCTTTATAAGTCTATTCTCCATAATTTTTTTGGCTGCTACTATCATTGTATAAGTTTTCCCCGATCCCTGAGTGTGCCAAATGAGTCCCCTGCTTGTAGGTGAAATACTTCTATTAAGAACCTTTTCAGTTGCCCTTGCCTGATGAGTTCTCAGAACTGCTTTTTTGAGTTCACCGTCCTGCCTTGTAAACAGGATGTAATCCCTGATAAAGTTTAGAGCTGTTTTACAATCAAAGAAGGATTTAATCTGATCTTCTAACCTGGTGTTAACATCAAGCTTCCAGGAAAATAAATTCTTGCTGGAGAAATTCCATGTGGGGGCATAATAGAAATCTATTATGTTTGTGACCTGGTATGTCTGTGGGATAACCATCATCTCCGGCGTTTCCTCATGATACCTTCTTATCTGGTTCAACCCTTCATTGATGCCATTTAAGAGATGTGGAGCCTTTGCTTCCAGTATGAATACAGGGATGCCATTGATGAAAAATACTATATCTGGCCTGTTTGTTTTTACACCATTAGTAAAGGTCATTTCATCAGTTACATGATATTTATTTCTTTCTGGTTGCTCGAAGTCAATAAGCTTCACATCCCTGTCCCTTCTTTCTTCTGGAATGAACACTGTGCCTTTACCAGTAAGATGCTGCCACACCATTTCGTTTCCCTCAATAGTCACTGGTATTTCTTTCTCAATCCTCTTTATTATTGTGTTGGCGGTTTCGAGATTAGCGAAATCTGAATTCAATCTTATTACTTGAGCTGAAAAAATGTCTCTTAATATTAGACCGGTTTCCCCCCACCTAATCCTCGTGGCATCGTCTGGACTTAGGTAATTCCATCCTATCTTTATGGCGTATTCAATAATTGGTCTCTGAACACTTGATCTTTCCGCAGCAAAAGATGGCATTAGTTCTCCCTCTCTAATGTATTTATCTTAACTCTTACTTTTCCCGTAAGAAGATCACTCATCAGTCCTCTCTTAAGTTTTTCTAAATGAGTCTTCTTGTTACTTAGGAGTTCCAATTTGTAGTCGACTGTTGTTAGGATTTCAGCGATTTTTTGTTGCTCTGTCACTGGAGGTAATAAAATATCTAAATTCAATAGTGATTCTTCACTAATATGTGGAATGGTAGACCCCTTAACAGTAGTTTTCAATATATTTTCCTTTAGTTTCATGTAAAAATAAATAAATTTTGGTATAACACTAGAATCTTTGAATACTAACTTGACCATTGTAGAAGACAGTATTCCCTCTTTTCCAATAAAAAACTCTCCTGCATTAGAACCGTCCCAAATAAGTATAATCTCGTTCATATTAACAATTTTATTAGTCTTTCTGCTATCTATGTTGAAATATTGAGTTTTCTTTCTATCATCCCTAAGATAATCCGCAGATAGATACGGATATATATTTATTCCAACCCCATTATTTGATAAGTCTTTTGGTACAGAGCCTTTCACAGTTACTGCAATTTCTGAAAATTTGCATATACCCCAATCAGCTGGTATTTCTCCTATGTCCGTCATCTTGAACTTCATGTGTCTGATGCCTTTTGCAAGAAGAGTTTTTATCAATCCTTTTTTGAGGTATTCATATTGAACTATTTGATCATTTACATTTCTAATTGTTTCGTCTGTAGTGAATAAAATTTCAGCGATTTTTTGCTGCTCTGGTATAGGCGGCAATGGAATGCGTAATGCCTTTATTCGCTCTAAAGCTAGCTTTGGTTGACTTGTAGTTCCAGTTTGCATCATAATCTGTTTTCTCCCTAAATCAGAGTTAAGAAAATAAGCTAAGAAGTGCTTATCAACGTTATTCAAATTGGTAATCTTTGCAGCATTTTCTGTAAGTATGCTATTATTTAGCGACGGTGGGATAGTTCCCGAAAGACCTATAGTTCCGGCAATAGAAATGTATACGTCTTCAGTTGTAATAGTATAATGTGAAAGTTTATTGTAGGTTTCTTTCTTCAAAAACTTAACACTTCTTTCATTAACTGACCCATCTGTAAAATCAGTGACCCTTATGTAGTGATAAGGGGTTTCTTCATCTAAAACACTTTCTCCTATTGGAGTTCTTTTTCCACCCTTTATCTCTGCCACTTGTCCTAAATCAACGATGAGCCAGCTAGAAGGGAATGTTCCAATTTCATAATCGTTAACCAATGTAACCAAGCTCCTTCATATAAGAATTCAATTTCTGATCTACCTCTTCAAGTTTTGCGTCAACATTATTTAACTCAGATAGCACGGATTTTATATCGATTTCCTCTTCTTTTACCAACTGAGAAACATAGAGGTTTACGTTAAGATTGCCATTATTCTTCAATACATCTTCATTGGATTTTATTATGGAAAACCCTTCTTTTTCCTGAAAAGTTTCAAAAACGTCAGCAATTTTTTCAATGTGTTCAGGATAGAGCTGATTTAGTTTTCTGATTTCTTTATGCTTCCCAAATTCGTTTGATGCATTTATGAAAATTATCTTTCCCCTTTGCTCTACACTCTTGGACTTGTTGAATACCAGTATAGCACCAGAAGAGGGTGTGTTATAAAACAATTTCCCTGGAATGGATATAACACATTCCACTAAATCTGCTTCGATCACAGCTCTTCGAATTTTTCTTTCAGCCGTTCCCCTAAACAACGACCCCTGATCAAGAACAACAACCACTCTTTTTTTTGATGATGCAAGCATGTGCTGAATCCATACCCAGTCTCCCCCTTTTCTTTTTTTGGGTATTCCATACGGGAACCGATTGTAGTGATCGCTCTCTAACTGATCCGTTTTAATATCTTGGCTCCACATAGGGTTTGCAGTAACCTTATCGAACTGGATCATGGACCCATCGGAATTTGTATAAGCAGGCCTTTCCATTGTATCACCTATTCTAATTTCCGCTTCTATATCGTGTATTATAGTATTCATTTTTGCCATTGCGAATGTGAGACGGTTAATTTCCTGACCAAAAAGTTTTGGGGGGTTAGATATACTTTCCGATTTATGCTTGTTGATGAATGCATTGTAGGTTCTTATTAGAAGACCCCCTGATCCACATGCAGGGTCATATATAGTTTCTCCGGGACCAGGATTGAGGATTCTACCCATAAGGGCTGCTACTTCCTTTGGTGTATAAAACTCTCCTGCACTCTTCCCAGCACCTTCGGAAAACTTTCCTATCAGGTATTCATATGCGTCACCCAGGACATCAGAATCCATATCTTTTAGCCCAAGTCTTTTACTGCTAATTATCTCAAGAAGTTTCTTTAGACTAGCCTCAGAGATTGTTCTTGATCCACCAGTTGCTTCGTTGTAATCGTTCTGATCAACAACACCCTGCAGTTTTGGGTTTTCTCGTGCTAGGTTCCTCATTGCTGATGTTAGGTACTCTCCAAGAGATTCAGTTTGTGAAATTATGTTATTCCATCTGGCTTTCTCGGGGATATAGAATCTTACCAGCCTGTGATCAGTCTCTACCTTTATTAACGCTTTCTCTCTGTTTGGAGATACATTGAGAAGTTCATCCTCAAAAACATCATTCAGCCTTTTCAAAAAGATCAAAGGTATGATAAAATCTTTGTATTTTGGTGCCTCTATTTCTCCACGTATTGAACAAGCTGCCTCCCACAACCATGATTCGAGAGATCTGGTACTCTCATCCTTTTGCATGAGTTGGCATGATTTGATCGGATTAAGGCTTTAGCATTACTTAAATTTATGACCGTTAAAACTCTGACAAAATAAATTAGTCTTAGTCGTTTACAATGGAAATTATCTCTCTTATCTTTGCTGCAACTTTCTCTCCTTTTTCCGTGAGTGAAACTAAATTCCTGAGTGATATCTCGAATTATGTATCCTTGATTTAACCGGAAAAATGTTATAAATGTAATGTGGCGGCGGCTACAGTCCTATCATTAAATACACATGAATTTAAAGGCGAATGCAAGTTTTGAACTAAATTCTTATTCCAAATATGAAAACTTTAAAAATGACACCTAATGTTTCAATCTAAAGTGAGTTTAAAATAACATTCTTTCTCATTTAATCAGGGTTGTCACAACCAAGACCATTGTTATAATGATATCATACACGTTTTATTAATCAACTATGACAGCCTAAGATAATTAACATCTTTTATTAAAACAAAAATACATTTGGAGAGATCACTAATGTGGAAATTGATTCCTTGATATGATAATGCAAGTAGAATTAATTCATCCATGTATGTCCATGCCCTTAGATACACTTATTTTTAAAAAAATTTACCATTTTCTCGGATTTTCAGAATTCCTTAAGATGTAATAAAGAAATACTACCTCACTAATCTATATTACCACAACCCCAAGATAAATGAGATTTGTTTTTCATGTTAAACGTGGATATTCAATTATTTTCTTTGAACATCCAACATATAGAATTTTCCAAAAAATTCTTAACTGAACATCAGTGATTATTTCACTCATTCATCCATTCTTGAGTGACCGCTTTTCTCCTCATCAAAAGTCCCACTAAATGATAAAGGTTCAAACTCAAAGGAGTCTTCAAAACTGCCCTTTATCTTTTTAATTTTTCCCGTTTTGTTGCTGTTATTGAAATCATAAACTCTGTAAATCCAATAAGATGAGTCAGATATCGATTTGTTGTATTCATTTACTGTAAAAATAATACGGTCCTCTAAATTTCCATTAGTAGTTTTTACCTCTATATGGATTTCTTTACCTTTTTCATCCCACGAGCGAATATCGTAACCCTCCCCATCTCTGACTTTTTCTGGAGTTTTCCCAGTGCCTTCTAATTTTTTGCTTTCATGCGAAAGGATGAATTCCTCGCCCATCCTTCCAAGTTCAGGATCTGCATGCGGGATACCTCCTCTCCTTTTGTTATTTTCCTGTTCATCTGGAATATTTGCATTATCTGATAGAATTTTGTTAAGTCTGTCCACTACAATTTTTATTTTAGATTCTGGAATTCTCTGGTAACTCTGTAAACCAATACTGTAACTCCTGCCCTTTTGATGGAATGAAATTTCAGTCATTTTTTCCAGTTCTTCTATCAGTAATGAATGATGCAAGACTTGAATTTCTTTGAGTGTGATATATCCTTGAAGGTCTGAGCCCATATTTTCTTTCACTGCTTCTTTACTCACGATTGCTACCCCTACGATTTTGTCAGAAAATCTGAACAAAACCAAACTGCCTACTTTAATTTTCTTCAATCTTGAATAACTATGGAAGTTGTACTGCCCAGGGCTATTTCTATTTGGAAGCTCATCTTTAAGGAATTTCCTTATTTTCTCCTCTGACTTAAATTCATATCTTATGCTATTTGGAAATACCACTATTTCCTCTGGATATTTCAATTGCGACATATGTATTAGAGTTAAGTCCTGACAACTTATTAATTTTCCTAGTACAATTAAATTTTAACCAAAATCAACTTTTTTAATGTTTTAACTGTTTAAAAACCTACCAATATTTCGTTATAAATTAAATTCAATTAAGAGAGAAATATTATATGGAAAAGTTTTAGGTCCCAGGTAGCAAGAGCTTTTTGTTTTTATTTTAGGCAATTCAGAGTAATTTTTTAAAACGTATTTTAATATCCCTTTTGGTGCCCTTCTACTATACCGAAAATTGAAAAGCATTTATCTTAATAAATGTAGAAAAACAACACATATTTTTAGTAATTTGGATTACTCATTCCTCTACCAAATAATACCTTTTCTATTTTCCCAAATGCATATTTAATTTTACTCTTATTATTTGAGTATCCCATTTTTCATAAAATGGCCAACTGATATCTAGAATGACCTATCGTTTAGTGAATCTTGTTTCAAAATGAAAGAATTGGAAGAAATCTTCAGTCTTTGATACAAGCTGATGCATGATAAAATGCTCTTTTTGTGTAATGTCTGTGGTATAAAGATGAAGGAAGTATAATATTCAGTCTTAACTTAAATAGACCATGATCACAATGAAGTTTTATAGAAGATAATGATTGTCTTGTTCCCCTGTATGCCAAATAAAATTCGGAAGTTGACTCTGGAAGACAATATCAATTTTAACGAAAATTTATTGCTATATCACACTCTATTCTCTTATTACAGTCTTATAATGTAATATTATTAACCTAGAAAATTTGATAACAAAGTCATAGTTGAATGAAATTTATTTCTCTTTTCTTGGAGTAATTATTAGCAGCACTCAAATGACGCGCCTATTAAAGTTTTTCAACCACTACATTAGTAGTTAACCCTGTAGAATCAAGACTGCATTCAACTTTGAATTCATATTGCTTACTTTTAATATTATCTCCGAATACTGATATTTTAAATTTGAACTTACCATCGCCAAATAATTCTGTCCTTGGGAAACCTTGAGGTAATGATAGATCAGTAATCGCTGGATGTCCTGGTATAATTTCCATTATATTTTTCACGGAATTGTTAATTTTATTGCGTATAATAATTATACTAAAAAAATTAATATATAGATATTCTCCTCTCCCCAAATCACTTATAAAAGCGTCCTTAGAATCTGTTCCTGATGTCCATCTCATTTTGAAAGGATTAAATGGCTGTAACTTAATAGATTCATCGTCACTTACCATCTTTCTAATCTCATTAAACCTGATATAAACATTTTTAGCCGTTATTGAACGAAATTTGTTTTTGTTTTCAATCTTGAGCCGATATAGAAGACATGTTTTATTATTAAAGTTAGAAAAATTAGCGTAATTACAATTTACTAATGTTGAAAGATATTCCCCAGTTGTTCCATAGAGTATATTTAAACTTGGTTTAAACGGTTTAAATAAATTCCAATATGCCGCTAATGCAAGAAGAAATGTGCCCATTGATCCCAATACGCTCAACCACTCATTAAAGGAAATTATAGTCATTTTAAAACAATAAGCCTATGAATAAATAAATGTTATTTGAGTATAGTAGTCTTTGATAATGTTTATGTAAATGATATTTTTGATTATAATTTTAAATGCAATATGCAAGAAAAAAATTAACACACCCTGGAAGAATGGAAAAACTAAGAATCAGATGGTTAGATTTTAATATAAAAAGTTTTGATTGAATTTTTTATTCACCTCATATTTATTCAGAGTCATTATAATCAATGAAACTTATAGAGACATGGACGAATTCTATCGTGGATAGGAGGTGAAATTAGTTTGGAAAAGGAAAATAAAAATCAGGATATTAATAAAATGGCCACCTTTGAAAACGCTAAAAAGTGCTTGGAAAATGCAGAGAGGTTATATGATGATTCAAAGCTGGTTTCAAATCCAACTAAACTGGCGCTGATGGAAATAGCTATTGAGGAATTGGCAAAAGGACTCATATTATACATTAGGTCAGAACCGAATAAAACTTCAGAGTTTGCGGAGAGAGCTATAGATGATAGAACTATAGATTTATTGCATTCAGGTGAAAATAAGGGTTTTCATGAGGCAATATATAAATTGACATCAACCAACGTAAACCTGACCAATCATCAAAATAAGTTGGAATTGTTGCAAAGAACTCTGGACGTTATTAAAAGTTATTATGATCTAATGAGAGAAATATTTACAAAAAATCCAAACACTTTGGAGATTGTTGGCTCAGCACTTGGAAAGGAGAATGTGGAAATCTCAAAAGATTTACATGGCAAATTCCCTGATATTAACGCAAAAGAGATGGTTCAAATCAAGGAGTCAGGTTTTTATGTTGACTTTAGAGGTAATAAGGCCATTACTCCATCTGAAGCAAACCTTAAGGATGTCGATAAAATCAACCTACTGTTTGAAACATTTTCCAAAATTTTAAAAATAGTTATTGGATGAGCGATCAGGAACGTTTAGAAATCAGGAAAAAATTGATGCAAAACATTATTGTGTTGAGTCTATGGTTTACTTATGCAGAATGAAGAAGGTAGGTTATTAGTTATTATTGAGCTTTTCGCAGTCTTACTAGTTTTTTCTTTAAATGCCATCTTTGTTCAGTACAGTAATCCTCCTAGAAGTATTCTTATTTTAACAAAAGTTGTTAATTATCTTAGGTTGTCATAATAAATAGGTAAGGCATGGTGTAATAATCATGACAATAGTTCTAACGGCAACAACCCTGATTAAACAGATAGAGTTATTAAAATCATATTAAGTAACAAGAAATCTTAAGGTAGCACTTTAAGAGGTTTTTTAAGTTCCTATATGAAGTGTCGAGCTGATATTAACTTGGCGAATCTGTTTCTTGCGGATATGATACTTTGATTGAGAAGCCACCACATGATTTTTTACTGCATTTTTCCTTCAAAACACTGCTTCTATAACAATGTCATGTCAATTCAATATGACATTTTGCATAACAGTTCACAGAGAACATGAGCTTGATTGATGCATTGAGTGAAGCAACGAATACTCTTCCTTATGTTGCTTGAAAAAACTACCTAAATCAATATTTATTTTACTTTATATTTAATATGAGCTCCTATAACTGGTTATTGCAAATTACGCGATGTAAATTGTTCTAGCAAAATATCTTTCCCACAATTTTTTCTTCAAGTTTATTAACTGGAGTATGTATTGTTTTTTAATCATTTTTTACAAAACCATTTACTCATGGTTCTATATTAAATTCCTCAATTTTTGAACCGTACTGAATTCGCTGGATCTTGATGCAATCGTTGCACAATCTTCCGTCTGAGCCATTGATCCTTACCTGTCTCGCTGGGGTATCGCCACAAATCATACAGCCATCACTGTTTAGGGTTGCCATAATAGTGCTTAGTAAAGCTTGATGCTGGGGCAATGCTGATATCATTTTTTTAGAAGAGACGCTATTATATTTCTTGTATTGGTTTAGTGTGAAGAAGCAGAATGAAATTGTATAAGCCAGTGCATTAGTTGAATTAATGAGTACTTCAATGAAAGATAACAGTGACATTTTTTTCTTTCCTTGACTTATAATATTTCCAGAATCTACATCGTACCTAGTCGATGCGTGACCTACTAAATTCCTAAGTTCTCGACTAAGAACCGAGTACATTTTATTCATTTCTTGGGATTCTTTAATGAGATCTTCCAAGTTATAAGGCTTCAAATTCATAATTTCTTTTAGGCTTCTATTTTTATCAAAGCACCTTTCTTCGGAACCTCGTCGAGATAAATTTATAAATAACAGTTGATACCTATAACTTTTCCAGCATACTTCGAAAATATCTTTGTAAAGAGAGCCCAGTTCCTCAAAGTCATCTCTGGAAACAACGAAATCGTCAAGACTTAAGCCTACCTTTGTCAACGATCTTGCCGCCAAGCCGAGAAAAATTGCATCCAGTTTATCCATTAGTAAAATCGCAGTTCTAATTGTTTGATTTATAAAATCGAAGAATTTAAAGTTCTTAAAACAATAATTAAGCAACGATTCGAGTTTCGGTTTATTTCGTTGGCATTTTTTTAGTTCTAATTCGAAGTCTTTTTTTGCTTTGTCATTAACTCCCTTAGGGTGAATTAGGGAAGGAGCTAACCCTACTAGATAGAGATATATTGAGTCAGGCTCTTTATAGAAATCAGGGAATTTTATTGAGGAAGTAATACTCTTTATATTTTTTTCCAACTGTTCCAACTTCCTGTTTGTGAATAAAGTTTCTGATCGTTTAATAATTGGTAGTATGTCGTTATAATATTCTAAGACTTGACTCGAATATCTTAAGAAAACTTTGAATTCATCATCCTTCACAAGGATCCTAAAATTTATATAGGGAGATATTCCATCCAAATTTAGGTCTTTTCTCTCTATGGGATAATCTACATGTATGTTTCTTACCTGCAACTTAATTGAATTATATTTATTACTGTATTCCTCCCTGAAGTCATTACTTGAGATTTTTACTTCATCACCATTAGGATTCAATGTTAATTTTCCTCTCAGCCCAGAATGGCATAGAGGGCAAGTAATGTAAAACTTTACTTCTGGCTCATATCCAATCCCTATTCTAATGATAAATTGATTCTGACACGATAAACATGTTACCACGCTTCTATCTATCATATTTCTCACCCTCATATATTACCATCAGAATACAAAAAGATAATTCGCTATATTAATTAAGACTTTGTTCATACAAATTTCAGAATTAAGTGTAACAAGTTGCAAATTGCTACACTTGGAATGCTATACCCACAAGGACATGGTCTAAATATGATGGAAATTCCTTTCAAAAAAAAAATAATACGTTAACTTAAAAGTATGGAGATATACATATAAAATTGGTCTAATAATTCTTTTATTCGTGAAGTCTAATGCGAGATCTAATCAAAGTCGTATACTTAGTATAACATATCTTTTTTAGTATAATATATTAATCATACCTTCAAACTTATTCCCTATCTTATAAAGAATATTTATTTTTTTATGTTGACGGTAAATTTTTATTCACAGTATGGAAACGTTCGTATATCATGGGTATTGTTTTAGTAACCATACAAATAGGTTTCACATTAAAAAAATAATAAAAAAATGAAATGAGGTACCCAAAAGCATTTTCAAACTCCCATAACAATTCTTAAATTATTTTTTCATCCACATCTTCATGTCATGGAAATGATGATCCCTTTCACTGTAACCCTGTCCATTTTTTAAATATTGATTTTTTTCATTCATAATTTTTTCATCTTAGTTAATTCTACTATGTTATGGATATATGTATAGGGGTTGTCACCCCTGTCACCCCTATAATTTTTTTTTCTTGTTTTTTCGATCTTCAACTTTTTGATCTTAGTTAATTCTACTAGGACGTATGTCTATTATAGGGGGGTGTCACCCCTATAATGCTTGTCATATATAGTCCATTTTTAGGGGTGACAAGGTGACAGGGGTGACAAGGTGACAGCATTGGCAAAATTCTACGTGATTTACTGACTTTTTAGGTTGTCACCCCCCTTGTCATGAGGGTTGTCATGGGTGACAGGGGGGTGACAGGTTAAGCTGTCATGGGTGACAGGGGGTGACAGGAAGGGTGACAAGTCAATTTCTGAAATTACGTGTTTTGTGGTGTTTCCAAGTTGTCACCCCCCCTTGTCATGGGGTTGTCATGGGTGACAGGGGGGTGACAGATGAATTTCTGATATTACGTATTTTACTGACTTTTTAGGTTGTCACCCCATGACAGGTAGGGTGACAGGGGGTGACAGGTTAATATTTTAGAGGGTAGACATACCAAAAACAACGTAAATAAACAGATTTATTTAATATTAAAAGTCCTTTTTTTGTAAAAATTAGGTTGTCACCCCCCTTGTCATGGGGTTGTCATGGGTGACAGGGGGGTGACAGATGAATTTCTGATATTACGTATTTTACTGACTTTTTAGGTTGTCACCCCATGACAGGTAGGGTGACAGGTTAATAGGTAGAAGCATGTTTGACATTCAAATTGCATGACAGTAGTGAAATAATTCCACCACTAATTAATGGTCTTCTTTCACATTTTATAATACGGGCCAAGTCTTTATTGTGCACAGTGTCTATATTCAAGGTATATGTGTCTTAATAGCATATGCTATTTCCTGTTCAGTAGTGCATATATAATTTCATGTATGGAGTATCATTTGGTTATGATTTCCAGGTTTGCAAAAATAATACCATGGAAATTTTTTTCATGATCTCATGGATACAAAATCCATGATCATTTATCATACTGTGATAAATGATTTCACAGTAAGGTTTCATCTTTTGATTACCAGTTAACAGAGGGCCGAACAAAAATTATTGAGCGAAAAAGCCTTTCGCTTTGATAGACTTAATAGATTAAGGTGAATAATACCATCTCCATTTAATTACAAACATGCCCGAAAGTTAAATAAGTGTGTTGATTTAATCAATTGATTCTGTTAAGTAATTAAATAATTTCAATTTAAACGTAACAAAATTGATAGTTGGGGTGCTCCGAACATTGAATGACGGTAAAGACAGTCAAAATCTAAACGATGAATTTCCAGATGATATAGGCACATGGACACTACAACAGGGTATAAACCTCAACGATATTGAGAAAAAGGCAACGGATTCCTTAAGAAGAAAACAAAAAGTACATGAAACATTGATAAAAAGAATCCAAACATTTCGTGATTCTACAAACCATAGGTCTTTATTTATTATTTTAGTGTTTGTGTTTTCAGTTTCAATGGTCCTAAACGTATTAGAGGGACTTGGGTTAATCAGATACAGTTTCATTCTTAAAATCATAGATGTGATCTTTATTATAGGTCCCTATGTGTACTTGGTCATCAGAATATCAAAATTTGTTTGGAAAAACAAAGGTTTAGATAATGAACTTGAAGAAACAGATAAAGAGAATGGGATTGGCACAGATGGAAACGCTACTCCAGATACAATAGAAATAATAACCCAAACCTTTGTACCAGGGCTAAAAAATTTTATGGAAGCAGTTGGAAATCACAGCACTCAGGAGCACATAAAGCAAATGATTCTTGGTTCAATGATTTCTTACGAAATTTATAGCGAAAAAGTTGGTATTTCGTTGCAAAATTCAAAAAAGATCATGTACAGTGAAGCAGCCAGTTTTGAATATCTAATTAATAATATAAGTAAGGCATCAGGGATTAAAGAAGACATAGTAAAGTTAGCATACTACGATTATATTAAAGACCCAGTTGTAAAAGATACCTTGAAAAACATATTAAGACGTAAAGAATCAAAAATAAGCAGGGAAAAACTAATCCAATTAATTAAAAAATCTATCCCAGTGAATGGAAGCTTTCCATGGCGAACCGATTCAATGGATAAGATCGTATTAGAAACTTTAGAACAATACGTTTCTAATGAAAAGGAGTACACGGTAAGATCTGTAAAAGCACAGCTATCTGAGCTTTTTAAGAGAGCTGAATCAAATTTTAACAAGTTCATAACTAATCTGGACACATTTAGAGTAAAGGTTGATTTAGAAAAATTTAAAATGTACTCTGATAAAGATCTAACTCTCGAATCTATAGAAGATGGAACTTTCTTCATTAACACATTATTTTCAAAATGGGCTGTGGAAAAAGGAAATTTAAACATAGTTATTTTGAATCTTATATACCACTACGGTGATCCTGAATCTGATCGCAGGAATCTTTTAATGAAATTAGGAAAAGATGATAAGGAGCTTTTTGCTAGTTTTGTTTATAAAGATGTCCTAGGAAAAACGAATTCCATAAAAAAGGAGATGCTTGGAAAGGTGCTATCTTCAATAGGAGATTATAAGATAGAGAAACTAGGAAGTAAATTTAACAATATATTGGAACTTCTTGACTTCCTAAACAACGCTGAAAAGGCAATGAAGTTCATAAATTTTAAAGTGTCAATTAACGTAAAAACGGATGAATTTATTAAACTGATAACAACGAGTGTTATTAGTGAGAATGAAAACCAGTGGATGAAATATTATCTGGAATACTTTTTTAAACTTGTAGACTGGGAGAATGAATTGGTCAAAAAGTTCCCAGAATCCCATGGTTATTCCATAGAAAAATACGTTAAAATATTGTTCATCTTATTTTGTAATGGTAAACTAAGTTTTCAACCTGCAGTGGATAGAATAAGTCTCAATAAATTTTACTTATCCTATGAACACAATGGTGAAAAAACACTTCTAAAGTTCACAGAGATGTTTCAGAAAAGTGACATAAATAACATTCCAAAAATTATCATGGAAATTCTTGAACATCCTGATAAAGATAAAGATCAGTACTTTGTTAACCAGTTTCGTAGTGAATTTGAGCGTGGAAATATTCCAACCTACGATTTTCTTGTATCTAATGCCAGCATGATATCTTTAAAGCAGTCGATCGAAATACCTCTTAAAGATGATAGAAAAAATGGGAATAAAATACTTAAAAAAATAGTAGACACTATATTCGATCGTGAATTAAACGATGAATTCATAAAATCGATGTTGATTGGAGGTGCACTAAATGCTTATCTCATTTTCAAACCTTCCAAAAAAGGAAGTTTAATAACTACGCTGAAGTCTGGCTCAACATTACCCAATTCCAGACATCATATGAAATCTTTTGCGAGTTATTTGAAATATAACTGGACTACTTTAACTACTACAGAATTTAGAGGAAAAACTGAGCCTACTGATTTTTATAGAGTAGATGACTCAGGTTTCGCGGTTATACTTGGAATTGTACCAGAAGGTATAACGTTCAATGATTTCTCAATCACAATGGATAGTTTTATCAGAAAGTATTTGGATGATCTAATAAAATATGCCCATTCGTTTGAGGATTCAACTTACGTAACAAAAGATCCCATAAGTAAAATAGAGAATATTGAAGGCTGGCAAATTCTCCCCCTGGATATTTCAGCGATAAGAAAGTTGTTCGATTCAGAGAATGCAAATTCTGCTGAAAGAGGATATATTAGAATGATGAAAAACCTCCTTAAGGATGAGAAAACTGAGAAGAAACTGGCATGGATCGGATTGATTGAGAATAAAGGTGATGTATCAGAGGATTATAATCTTCGATCAATAATAAGAAACATTGCCAACCATGATATCATGGGATTCGCTAGATATTTAGAATTTGACAAATCGTACTTTGAACCAATTAAAGGAGCGACTACCGCAGATTTAAGTACTATTATTTTAGAGAGGGATAAGGAGAAATTAAATAATAAAATCTTAGAATTAAGTAATCCGAACTCCTTCTTCGATGCTTGTCTTAAAATAGTATCTGGAACTATAAAAAAAGAGTTTTTAAAGTCAGAATTAGAGCAATTTATTATAGAAACTGAAAATGTAAAGTTAAAATTTTCTTCAAATGGAATTGAAAGTATTGAAAAGGAGATTCATGCCATTTCCGAAGCGTTTGTTTTCCTAGTTGGAAAACAGGAAATTGAGTAAAAATAGGAATTTTAAGACAAAAGATATTTATTCATAGCTTATTAACTATTTAATCGGGATCACTTTATATCTCTGATATAAGGCGTAGCAGTGCTGTTTATTCTCATAAACAGTTGAATAACTTTGAAACGTGAAACACAACGAGCTACCAATTAACACAGTGGGTAAACTCTGATTCGTAACTATGCAGAATTTTAATATTCAGTAGATAAATCATTCAAAAGAATAAGGAAAAATAATGTTGTTAATTTATAACCATAGAGAACTTATAAACTTAGTAACTCAGTATCAGAAAGTAAACGATGAAATTCATTGTTCACTAATTTCTAGGTTTTTCTTTCTCCTTTAACGCGAGTTCGATGATAGACGCAAGAATTCCAGTCCTCTCAGTTTCTGGCATATTTTCAATCAGTGCTTTGACCTGTGGACTGATAATGCCCTTAATTTCAAGTTCCGTTTGAATATGGCTTTCCTTCTCTTTCAACTCCAGGGCAGCTTCTGTACTGAGTGGAAGCCAGCATTTTCTGCAATATGTTCCGTTGGATGGATTAATTTCACCACAGCGAGGACAAACAGAAGGCTTAGGCTCACTAATCCCGCTTTCGTTGACTTCAATCCCATAAGCTTTTAAGATTGCTTCATCTGTTTGTTTACCAGATAAATGTACATAAGTTCCCATCTGTTTAGTTCCCGGAATCCATCCCATCTGAGCCTCAAGAGGCGCTTCGGCCAGTTTTGAGGCTAGAATAGTAGCTCTAGTATGCCTGAACAGATGTGGATATATCCTCTTGGTTATCCCTGCCCTTTTCGTTGAGTTAATGAGAGCTTTTCTAATATCATCATAGGTCATGGCTCTTCCCCTTATAGTCTCCGATATGTTGCAGAACAACGGGGCATTCATATCGTTCCTTTTGGGGTGATTATCGAGCCACGCTCTAAGATAAGGAACAGAATCTCCTACAATTCTAACTGATCTTGTGCCTGTCTTGCCTTCAAATGGGACGGCGAGGATTGCACCGTAACCGTCAAAGGCTACACTTCGTATTTTCATAAGAAGGAGCTCCCCTATACGACACCCTGAATCATAGAGGGTGGAGAATATAGCCCTATCTCTGGCATTATTGGCAGCATCTATAAGTGCCTTAACCTCCTCAGGCGTGACGAGATCAGATTGCTGTATCTTCTGTTTAGGCTGCTTTATTTTTACGTCCTCAAAGAGAGTCTCGAATCTTTTCTTAGGAAGTGTTTTACGGTAGAATTTCTTAAGCATTTTTAGGTAGGTTGACTTTGTCCAATCTGAATACCCATCATTTAGATGAACCATTATCTTCTTAACATCATCTTTAGAGGGGTTTGTAAAATTATCTGGAATCCATCTAGCAACAACTCTTAAGCGTTGATAATAGTTCATACGTCTTTTTTCACCTATATTTTCCAAAAGGAGATCACCGTCTACGAAGTTTATAATGGCTTTCTTAGCTACTTCTGGAATCTGTTCCTTCGTTAACATGGATCTTTCATATTCAATTGTAAGATTTGAAAATACCATATCATAAGGATGCATATGGAGTTAATAAAATATTGGTAGGGATATGGACTATAGGTTCAACTTCCGGCCGGGGCGTGTTTTACCCTTCG
>JAKBGP010000195.1 GCA_021833045.1 Thermoplasmata archaeon | reverse complement strand
TATTATTTTTAATATTATACCCAATAGAAGGATACGGTTTACTTTTCATAAAATTCAAGGACAAACCCGCAAGAAACCAAAAAGTGTCAAATGAGCGAAGCAGTAGTGACAAATAAAACTGTCATGAGACGAATTATCACGATATACGTCCTTCAAAGTTCTCTGTACTACATATAAACTGTGAACAGAAATCTGTAGCTATGGAAGCTTTATATCATAATCTAATAATCCTGACGCATAGGTGTTGATAATTTTAATGGGATCACCATTCGCGGTTACAGGCATATTAAAAGAGGTAATTGGGGCGGCTGCCCCAGAATTAGCTATTGCAATTGGGGCCTCAGTTGGTAGCCTCATAACTGTATTTACAGTAGTGTTTGCGGCAATGGCACTAGTTGCAACAGCTTCTCAAATAATGAATGCTCTAGGTCATTTTCAGGGAATCTATTTTGGAGTTGGTTATCACTGGGTCAGTCTTTGGTTCACTGGATTCTGGATACCTATACCAATTTTAAACGCGAACCCAGTTCAAAGCGGATTCGCTCCAATAGGAACATCAAGCATATGAGGTAAATTTAAATGGGAAAAATTAAAAATTTTAAAAATTTTTTTGTAATTCGGGTTCGCTGGAATATTAGGAATCGTATAATTCAAAAAACCTTCATACTTTTTTTTCTTGCATTTATAGTTTATGTGGTCTATAATGAATTGAATAATTATTTTGTACCTCAGATAGAAATATGGGCATATTTATTATTAATCTTGATAGAAGGATACGGTTTACTTTTCATAAAATTCAAGGACAAACCCGCAAGAAACCAAAAAGTGTCAAATGAGCGAAGCAGTAGTGACAAATAAAACTGTCATGAGACGAATTATCACGATATACGTCCTTCAAAGTTCTCTGTACTACATATAAACTGTGAACAGAAATCTGTAGCTATGGAAGCTTTATATCATAATCTAATAATCCTGACGCAGAGGTGTTGATAATTTTAATGGGATCACCATTTGTGATTACAGATATATTAGAGAAAGTAAGCTGGGCGGCGATGCTTGCAATATTTACACTTATAAATACAGCATATCAAACACAGGATCAAAATAATCAAAACGCTGCGTTTTACTCTACATACAAATTTGACCAAAGCTTTGAAATGATGTATAATGAGGTGAAGATGTTTTTTGGTCACTCTGATGCTTTGACAATGGGTGCATGGAATCTCAACAGTCAATCATGCATCAGCATTTCTCACACGGTTCCAAACTGGATGAGTGGATTTTCAAATTTAGCAACTCAGTGGTCGAATAAATATGGAAACAATAACGGGTATATGTAACTCAACAGATTCCGTCAAGTTAGGGGTGAAATAAGTGTGATGAAATCCACTGCTGAGAATCTTAAAAAAATGTCATATTCTTTCTTTTTTATGGCTACTGTACTTTCCGTCTGTGAACTTTTACTTCATTTTACAGACTTTTTTAGCTTTCTATTAGGTAATGGTTTTAATTATTCATATGCAACTCAACAAATAAATGTTTATTTTTATCTCTTTATTACGGCAGCTCCTGTCACATTTGTTGTTTCAATATATATAAAAAATATCAATCATGCAAACGAAATAATGGCTCCGGAAGATGCAGAACTAAAATCGAAAAAGATAGCCAAAAAATATGCCTTAACTTTAATTGTTTTCATGAGCGTAACAACTTTATTTGATTTTTTTTCCGCGTCTTCAAACAAAGATGAACTAAACCAGTTAATCTTTCTCCAAATTATAGGAGTGATTGTTATATTTGTTGCTTATTTAGAGAGAAGGGGGTAAATTACGAAACAATGTTAAGAAATTATTGTAATTTCTATCGAAAGACCTTTTATTTAAAAGTGGATTCGCTTCAATAGCAACGCAAGAAATATGGGGAATATGCAAGTGACAAAGCTCAAAAATTTTCTAAGTTTCTTGTGATTCGGGTTCCTTGGAATAAGAGAAATAAACTGATACTTTCATATATTTTCACTTTAATCCCTGTTGAAATCTTTATTTGCACAAGACTGAACCTGGAGGTTTGGACTGACATAATACTTATCCTGACGCTGTTATATGTTTATTTTATCATAAAACTCAACAGGAATTCTCCAGAAACAAAAAAGAGGATTAGAAATGGTATGTAATAAAAATTTCTATAATTTTTCTAATATGGCCAATCGTTGGAGCAGAAATAAGGAGAATATTTTACACTTTCATCCATTTTTTTATTTGTAGTTGTCGTTTATTTACTGTATATGGAGCATAACAATTTTTACATGTCAAATACTGAATCTACGGTGCTTGTTATAATAGTATCTTTCGATTCATTATTTTTGGATCTCATAAAGGGAAAGGAAAATCCTGCAGTTAAAAAAAAGATGTTACAGAAGGAAGCACTGTCTCAAAAAATAGTAGACCCGAAACGCTTTGGTTTTTCATTTAACAAGTTTTCTTTGTTTATAACTTGACTTCCGCATGACAAACATTAGCAGTGTTTCATGCAGAATCCGTGTTTGACAATGTTTTTTGTAGATAATCAGTGGTTATGTATGTGCACATTCACGGATTCTGGGATATGGCAGACCCAGTGTTTTCAGAATGTGGGAAGCTTCCCGGCTCTCCGATGAAATGTATATATTTCTCGTATCCACATTAACCGGAACAACATCCAGGCTGTTCAAAGAATTTCGTATGCTCTCTATTGTTTTTCCGGTACGTTTTTCCATGATCCGTGAGAGGAGCAGGGATAATACGCACACGAAAACATGTGCCCTGATCCTCTCAGATTTCCTGTGATATACCGGCCTTATCTCAATGAATGATTTTATGGTACGGAATGAGCGCTCGATTTCCCACTGTTCCTTGTATGCAGATACAACTTCACTTTCCGGCAGATCGGTATTGGTAACGATCAGGAATCTTCCGGCAAGCTTCTTCAGGATATTGATCCTCTTTTCATTGAGCATTGCACCATCCGCTGAAAAGTTAACCAGTGATTTCATCTTACCAAGAGATTTCTTCAGATCTGCCTGGTCATGGATTTCTGATATTCTTTGCTTTATCACATTGATTCTGTCGTCAAGATCCTTCAGGTCAAGCTGTTCCCTTTCTTTGTTGTATACCGCAATGTATTTTCTCTTTTTGGCAAGTTTCCGCTGATCATCAGTGGAATCATCATCCAGTATTTCGTCTGTGTTCATTTTCACCCTCTTGATCAGGAGATGATCCATTGCAATTGCATCGGTGAAATCGGTATCCATCAATATATTACGGTATGGTTGATCCCACCGGTATGCTGCGGTGATATACCTGTTTTGGTCAAGAAGATCAAGTGACTTCGATCTTCCAAACGCCCGGTCGGCAATGAAGGTCACATTCCGTATTCCAAAACGATCCTTCAGTGTTGATAGTATAGGTTCAAGTGTCTTTGGATCTATTGTGTTACCGGGCCAAACTTCATGATGTACTGGTATCCCGTCAGCCATCACAAGTCCTATGACAATCTGTTCCTTTCCTCTCTTCTTGTCCCTGGAATATCCAAACAACACAAGATCATTATCCTCCCTCCCCTCAAAATATGATGATGTGAGATCATAATGAATCGTTGAGGTATCAGGTTTCAGTAACCTGAATATTTCCACCTCTATTTGATCCTTCTCTTCAATGATGGAATCCAGCGATCGATATACATTATCTTCACTCAGGTGTAATTGCCATGGATAGAATGCCCTCCCTGCCAGATCGGTCAACCTAAGATCCGACGACGGATCAAATATTCTGGAAATGATCATGAAGGAAAGGATTTCCGCATATGATCCGGTATGCCTTTCCAGAACCCCCAATATTCCATTCTTCTCCATTATGTTCCTGGAGGCATAGAACAGGCCAAAGGACAGTGTTGGCATGACCTTCAGGTCGTCAAGGGAGAATTTCTTCATGGCGTCTCTGTATTCCTCAAATATGCTGTGATATCTCTCCCTGTCTTCATTGGATTTTACAGGACCAAGATATTTCACCGTGGTGGTTTTCTGTTTATTATCCACTATGGTTCTTTCGGCGATCGATGCATATTCAAGTACAGCCGATCCTCTTCTGACCTTTGTATATCTGAGGAACACAGAATGGTATAACAGTAGAGTATTTAAGAGTATGTGCATATTAAATGCACATACATAAACGAATAAAATACTCAGAAACGAAGTAAACAATGGGCTTAATAACAAACCGTGATAGAACCTGTCATGCGGAAGTCAAGTTTAAATAGCGTACAATGGAGCGGCCGGGATTTTCTTATTGTCTTAAGGGAATGCTGTTAGGTACACTGGAATTAAAGTACAGTTGTTTATTTTGAGGTAATAATGATCATCCCAAATAAATAGAATTTAAGCCGGAGGAGAGTGCTAACTTATGAAGCTTTTCATCACCAGTGTAGAACTCACTACATCCAACCTCAATAGCACTTATGATCTGCAAGGCATCAGCAACATAGATATGGTGTTTTATTACAACATCCCAGCTACTTTCCAGTATACTTTCTGATAATGTGATTATCCTTATTCTGACAATCTTCTTGAGCCTCGCAGTTTCATTTGAGAATCTG
>JAKBGP010000194.1 GCA_021833045.1 Thermoplasmata archaeon | reverse complement strand
GGATGTAACTGTTTTTGCACTTCCAACCATTCCCTTTCTCAAACCCTCCTCGAAGTTTTCTTTTTTAACCTCTTCTATAATCCTTGAACTAATGAATACTGTGTAGTCATTTCCAAGACTAAAGAGAATTATGAAGAGAATTATTGGGATTAGATATATTAGCTGTATATGCAGTAAATAGTTTGATATGAGGTAGAGAATAAACGTGCTCCAGGATATACTGAAGAATGTTCCTGTTATTGAAATGATTGGGTATCTCAACTTCCTGAAGGATGCAAGTAATATCAGGAAAATAGCAACCACTATAAATATCTCAAGTTCACCATAAGTTTTAACATTGGTTGATTGCTGATCAATTACAGAGGAAGTAATGCCACCTACAATAAAAGAGTCGTTGGCTCTCATAGAACTCACTGTTGATATCGATTGACTTGAATAGGGCGAATTACTTAGGGAGACTATAAAAAGATAATATTTACCATTGTCAATTGCAAATGAACTTGATATGGAATTATTTGTAATTTTCATTCCACTGACATAAGGGCCATCCACGGAACTAACACCTTTGTATGATAAAATTTTTTTGGCTGTTTTCTCAAGTGTATTGATCTGCACATGAGTAAGATTCTCACTATTAAAATTGCTCTTGTAGATAATGTATGTAGGGAATATCACTCCATCTCCAAAATTATCTTCAATTTCATTTAGGCCATGAACAGAACTCAAAGATTGAGGGAGACCTGTATTAAAGTTGTACGTTGTTGGTGCAGTAAAGAAGAAATAACCACCGGCGGCACCAAGAATTATAATTACTGCAGCCACTGCAAACTTCTTACTTGAAGAAAATGAGGTTGTCTTATAAAATACAGATCTTCTGTGATGATTTTCCTCCAGTGGTTTTGAACCCAACTTCATTATAAGTCTCTTTGACAGAAGTTTCATTGCAACTGGAAGCAATGTAGTCTGAAGTATTACTGTATATATGATTGCCTGAAACAGAACGACTCCCCAGTCAAAGAAAGATGGAACAAGTGAGAAAGTCAACAGGGTTACTGCTACTGTTATACCGCTAATAATTACAGCTTTTCCAGCCCTGTTTATGGCTATATCTAGGGCTTCCTCATACTCCCTCCCTTCCCTTAACTCCTGCCTGTATCTTGCTATAAGGAATACGAGATAATCTGTTGAAACTCCAAGAATTACTGCTGTCAGTGTGTAATTTACAATAAAACTAACATTTCCTATCAGAAATCCTGTTATGTAAACTGAAACATAACCTAGCAAAAGTGAAATACCTACAAATATAAGTCCAAGAATAGAAGCCCAGTATGAAACAAGGGTTATGAAAATTGCAATTAGCAGAAATATGAAAATGAGACCGAAGGCAAATCCAGACTTGGCAGTAACCTGAGCTGTTTGATAGGCAATTGCTCCATTTCCTGTTACTATGGCATCTTTCCCAAACAAACTGGCAGAATATTTGCTCAGGGTTGGATAGAATTCCTGTGCAGGAGAGGAGCCATTTTTGAATTCGTATCCCGAAGGAGTATTGAATTCGACTGATACAATGAATATTTTATGGTTTGGACTAACTGTCTGGTTAACTAGAAACCCTGGAGCATCCAGCAATGCAAAATTTGTTACATAACCATTCCCGGGATTACTAAAATTTATAACAGAATATACTAGATTCCATGTAATATGAAAACCCGTTAAATTACTAATATAGTATGCAGTAGCCTCACTCAGTGAAGTCGAATTACCGTAGGCATAGAAGTTTACATTCTTTAATATGTAGGATGTAACCGGCAACAGGTTAAAAGATGAGTTCTTAGCATCACAGATTATGGAATTCGCCACAATTTCCTCTCCATTTCCAGAATATTTATTAAAGGAAGATTTAACATTTGAAATGAAAGTTTTTTCATAGTTTGAACCATTGTATCCACTGGAATTTGCCGCTTGCTGAATACTATTTTCATTAAAACCTGATATTTTCCAATTAATATAGAAATTATAGGAAAATTTGTAAATCATAGAACTGTTGGTTCTGACACTCAAATAAGTTTGCATTATCTCACTACCAAAGGTCTTTACTGTAGTATTGTCTATATAATTTGAATAATCAGTATATGGGTCGGTTGTTTGATACACATTATTATCCGAATTTCTTACCATTCTTTCTAATTCAAATGTACTTCTGGCAAGTGTAGAATTGTAAATTGGATTTCCATTTATAACAATGGTTAATGACTGATGTGTTTTCTCTATTTGTGAGACTAGTTTTTGTGCCTGAGCAGATTCTGAACTGCTATTTGTTGATGTGGAGTTAGCATAGTTGAGGTATGAACTATAGTGAAGGACTGCAGGTATTGCAAGTAGAAGAACAATTATCCATACTATGATCACAACATTTTTTTTCGATAGCAAACTTTTTGCATTAATCACAGCAATTCATTATGTATGGGTAATTTAAAATTGGTTAAATTTTTTTTAACTTTTGATAAATTAATATTGGTAAGCTAACAAAATTATTGTTTATTTTCACAAAAAAATTAATTAACGTCAATTTTTAATAATAGTTAGAATTACTTGAATAATCATGGATACAGTTGATAAAAAAATTCTTTTCAGTCTCTTGAAAGATGGCAGGACGCCACAAAGGCAGATAGCGAAGGAGATAGGTATCTCAGCGCAAACTCTGAATTACAGAATGACAAAGATGATTGAGGATGGAATAATTGTTGGATTTATAGTCCATATAAATTCTAAAATACTTGGAAAAGTGGAGGCATTTGCTGCGTATGTATCAGATAAGGAAATTGACACCGGCTACTTTACAAGATTAAAATGTCTTGAAAAAATAACACTCTATGGTTTTGACGGAGATACAGTTGATGAGGTAGAAAAGAAAATAGAAGATGCATCATTAAAGTTAGGACAGCCAGTAATGAAATACAGACCAGAAATTAATTCATATTCTGGAAACTCAAAAAATATAGATTTTCAAATTATTGATCAGCTTAAGAAGACACCACGCGCAAAAATATCAGAGATTGCCAAAGCCCTAGATATGCCGGTAATAAGAATAAAGAGAAGATACAATTTCCTCAGAAAAAGCCATCTTGTTGCAGTAATGGCAAAGATCGATCTTTCAAAGACAGATGTTGTCATTTTCAGTATCTTCACAACAGATCAGGAAAAGATTGAACACATTCTGGAAGATGTGACAATTTTCAAGATAACGGATAACAACACGGGGGTTTTTATATGCTTTGCAGAAAATATGGTTAGCGCGAGGGCCCTGATAAACAGTTCAAGGGAAGCTGAGAAAAAAAGTGAAGTGATGGTTATATATGACTATGAGTTCATTCACTAGATAATATCTAAGATCACAACTTCAACCAGTCATAAAAGTAGTTTTTATCAAAACATTCCCAAGTAACAGAATGGGTTTGGAAAATCAATAAAAGTTAATTATGGAATTGCGATTAAACTTTGTGTTATCAAAGAGAGTAATTAATGTCTCTGAATCTGCCACTGTATCCACTTCTGCAAAGGCGGCCAAGATGACTGCCGAAGGAAGAAAAATTATAAATTTCGGGGTAGGAGAACCGGATTTTACGACGCCTGCTGGAGAGATAAACTATGCATTTGAAAAGGCAAAGGAGGGATTCACTCATTACACTCCGTCAAAGGGATATGTGGAATTGAGAACTAAGATATCTAAGAAGATCAATAATAATATTCACAGCCTGAATGCAGATAATATAATTGTAACTCCAACAAAATTTGCTATTAATCTAGCAGTAATGGCCATCGCAGATGAGGGAGATGAAATCATCATACCAGAGCCATATTTTCTTTCCTATCCTGAAATATGCAGGATTTACGGTGTAAAACCAGTGGAAGTTCCAACCAATGATGATTTTTCACTTAACCTTGAACGCATTGAAAATTCAATAACACCCAGAACGAGGGGCATAATCATATCAAATCCTGCAAATCCAACGGGAAAAGTTTTTTCGACCGACGAAATCAAGGCACTACAAAAGCTGTGCATAGATGAAGAAATCTACTTTATTCAGGATCAGATTTATGAAGAACTTGTGTTTGATGGAAAAATTCAGGATATAGTAGAAATGGATCCAGAAATGAACCATACCATACTAATCAGTGGTTTCTCTAAAAGTTATGCAATGACAGGATGGCGGATAGGATATCTCGCTTCATCCAGAGAATTTATTGGTGCTGTAGATAAGTTGCAGCAGCAGACCATAACTTGCGCACCCTCTATCTCCCAAATGGCCGCCATATATGCGTTGGATGATGATGAGAGCCCTAAAGCCATGAAGGAGGTTTTCAGTAAGAGAAGGGAATTGGTTTACAATATGATTAGGGACATTAAAGGTCTGAATCTCATAAAACCAGAGGGAGCTTTTTACGTATTTCCATCATACGACTTAAATATATCATCTGTTGAATTCTGTAAGAAGATCCTTGATTCTAAGGGTCTACTACTCACTCCGGGGTCGGCATTTGGAAAACAAGGAGAGGGTCATTTCAGAATTTCCTACGCGTTATCCGAAGATAAACTGAAGGAAGGAATCGCATTGCTGGCGAGCTTTATGGACGAGCAGAGTAAGATTTA
>JAKBGP010000193.1 GCA_021833045.1 Thermoplasmata archaeon | reverse complement strand
GTTTCACCAATTTTCCATCTTTCAAGAACCGATTCAACAGCACTGCAGTGATCTAAAACAGGGTTTCAACAAGCTTAATATTCAGGAAGAATTTCAAGATAGTGAAATAGAAAGATGACCGAAAAAAACTTGATTTTTGGAGCTTCAGGGCAAACAGGAAGGGAACTTTTAAAGATTATTCCAGAGTCGATTCCTGTATTTCATGGAGTAAATAAAGAAGCAAATGAAATAAATTTTGAAAACGCTGACGAAATAAAAAAAATAATAGAAAAGAACAATCCCTCTGTGATAGTGAACACTGTAGCATTGACCAATGTAGATAGATGTGAAACAGAGAAAGAGTTGGCTTTTATAATTAATTCTGAATCCGTCAAGGTAATGGCTAAACTGTGCTCTGCTAGAAAAATTAAGTTAGTTCATGTTTCAACTGATTATGTGTTTGATGGTGAAACAGGCAATTACAGAGAAGATGCAATTCCGAATCCAATAAATTATTATGGTCTCTCTAAACTGATTGGAGATAATTTTGCCCAGATCCCTGAAAATTCAATGATTGTAAGAACTTCCGGGGTGTATGGATATTCAAGAAATTTCCCGAAATTTGCTTATGAAACACTGAAGAAAGGTGATAAATTAAACGCAATAAATGGCTACTATTCTCCAATACATTCTAGGAATCTAGCAAAGGCAATTGCGGAACTTATTGATAAGGATTTTAACGGAATAATAAACGTGTGTGGTGAGAAAATATCAAGGTATGATCTTGCTCTTAAGATTTCAAAAAGGTTTGGTCTCAATGGGGTGATTGAGAAGATGGATAATATTCAGAATTTAAAAGCAAAGCGCCCCTTCGACTCATCATTGTATATAGGTTTTTCTAAATCAATTCTGAATTTTGATTTCTATTCTACTGATTCTAATCTGAAAGAGTTTGAAAAAACCTTGGAAATTCAATAATTATATATTGCTTATGTATTACCATTTATGCCATTTAATTTATTGAATACTGAGATTGAGGAAGTGAAATTGATTGAGCCAAAAAAATTCCCGGATGACAGAGGCTATTTTTCAGAGACTTATAAAAAAAGCAATTTTACAGAAATGGGCATAAACGGAAATTTTAATCAGGATAACCATTCTTTCTCAGTCAGGGGAACATTGAGAGGGCTTCACTTCCAGAATCCCCCATATGCCCAGGGAAAATTAGTCAGGGTGGTGAAGGGAAAAATTCTGGATGTTGCGGTGGATGTGAGAAAAGGATCGACTACATATGGAAAATATGTAATGAGAGAATTGTCTGAGGATAATTTCAGGATATTATGGGTTCCTGAAGGATTTGCACATGGATTTCTGGCGCTTGAAGATTCCATAGTTCTGTATAAGGCGACTTCAGAATACAATAGGGATTCCGAAGCAGGTTTGATCTGGAACGACAGATCGGTAAATATCGAATGGCCAGAAATTGAAAAGGTCATATCGGAAAAGGATAAAACTTGGCCGGAACTTGAAAAAATTAATTCTAGTTTTAACTATAAGGTGATTCAATGAAAGTATTGGTAACTGGAGGTGCAGGTTATATTGGCAGGGTATTAGTTCCAAAGTTGTTAGAAAGAGGATATGATGTTACAGTTTTGGACAGACTCTTCCTCAACTACGATGATGTTGAGAAAAAATATTCTGATTTAGGCGTTAAGTTGATTAAGAATGATACTAGATTTTTTGATCCAAACCTATTAAAGGGAATTGATGCTGTAGCCGATCTGGCTGCACTCTCTAACGATCCTGTCGGCGATCTGGATCAACTTCGCACCTGGGATATAAATTATATTGGCAGGGTGAGGGTAGCAAGATTAGCAAAAAAAATAGGGATAGAAAAATATGTGCTTACATCTTCATGCAGTGTTTATGGATTTCTGGAAAATATTGCAGATGAAAATACACCAACCAATCCTCTGACTACCTATGCAGAGGCAAATGTGTCAGTAGAAAGAGATAATCTATTCCTCAAGAATGAGAAATTCACTCCTACAGCCCTGAGATTATCCACAGCTTTTGGATATTCCAAAAAGATGAGGCTTGATATTGCCATAAATGCAATGACATATTATGCTTTCCACACAGGTAAAGTCAGGTTAATGAGGGATGGAAACCAATTCCGGCCATTTGTTCATGTTAATGACATATCGGAAGCAATTATCAGGACTATGGAATCAGACAAGGATTTAGTTTCAGGAAAAACGTATAACATAGGTGCTGACGAGCTAAATGTCAAACTCAGGGACCTTGCTGAAATCGTAAAAAAGAATGTGGGAATCCAGTCAGAAATTGAATGGTATGGTGATCCTGATGTCAGGTCGTATAAAGTTTCATTCGCAAAATCTCTCAAAGAGTTGAATTTTAAGGCCAAGACTTCCATTGAAGATGGGGTCAGGGAAATTCTTGAAAAACTGAAAAGTGGAGAATTGAAAGATTGTTTGCAGATGCACACAGTAAATTACTACAAATCTATATTGGATGCAAAGGGTATAATGGACAGGCATGGATTGGATTTGAATGGAATCACAATTTGACCTCTCTATCCAAAAACCTCATTGGCTTTTTTAACACCTTCGGACCAAATATGATTGTTGCTTAGGTTAAGGGTGCTTTTTTCTTCCGGAAGAAGTCCCATCTTTTTAATTTCGGAGTAAATGTGGATTGCATAGGCAGGAGAGCCAGTTGCTCCTGGAGAATTAAAATTCAATACATGTAAACTTTTTTCACCTTTTTCAATAATTGCCTCTGGAACAAACCCATTGTTATCTATGAGACTATGCCTTATTC
Organism: Thermoplasmata archaeon; assembly: GCA_021833045.1. The sequence goes on along the minus strand of JAKBGP010000193.1, from coordinate 1,843 downwards.
CTGAAAGTCCCCTGCCTGTTATCATCCTTTCATCAATTTTCGGAATAAATTTTTTAACTCTGTTAATCATTTCACCACGATAGGTTGATGATTTCCATTCATTCAAAGCAAGGGAAATAAATTCATGATTTGCAAAAAGTCTAATTTTTGGCATAAGAGGCAAAGAAAATAGATCGCTCTCGCCAGATCTCTTATTGTTGTCTCCTTTGGGATAGGCATAGGGGGAATTAACCAGATGTGCATTAGGACCGATTTCTTTTTCGCCATTGGGCCTTATGATAAAGTGAGGATCGAGGAAAGGATACTTCAAATGTCTCGGGACAGAGTATATATTATGGTTTATACCATTCATTTCATTAAGTCCAAGTTTCCAGTAATCACCCCTAAAATGAAGGACAGAGTATCTTTTTGCCAGTCCGCATTTTTTTGCTTGCTTTAAAGCTCCTCCTCCGGACACATTCAATATTATTTTAGCTGACAATTTTCTCTTTTTACCTTTGTTATCATTAAAAAGTAAAATTCCCTCTCTGTCATCAATATGAGTAACTGTAACTCCAAAAAAAGCCTTAATGCCACATTCAATTGCAAACTGAAAAATTGTTCGTGTAAATTCTCCAAAACTTACGTTTGTATCTGTTTTGCTGAAAAAAGCACATTCGGATTTTATCCCTTTTTCTATGTCATTTATCTCTTTGCGATTAAGAATGGCATATTCATGTTCTTCCATTCCATTTTTTTCTGAATATATTAAATATTTTTCCAAAGTTTTTAAGTCATCATTTTTTAAAGCAACTTCAATAGTTCCGTTCTGCTTCCATGGTAATTTTTTATTTATAGCCAATTCCTTCCACATTGGATACGAAATCTGTGAAGACAATGCAAATATATTTTTCCTGGAGGGGTCCAGATAAAATGGTCTGTGGATCACGCCTGTATTTCTGCTGCTGGAATGAACTGCTGGCTCTAATTCCTTTTCAAGCACAACTATGTTAAGTCGTGAAAATGACGATAAAATGTAAGCAATACTCGATCCAATCACACCAGCCCCTAAAATTGCAATATCACATTCTTCCATTTTTATGGAAGTTATTAAAAGCTTAAAAAGGTAATAGGTATAGCTTTGGACAGGTATTTAAAATCCCAAGTCAGTCCTTCTCTTACGTATCAGGTACCCCCATTCTTATGAACATATCGTTTGGTCTCGGAAGGTATTTCCATTCTCCATCCTTTCGCATCGGGTATGAGTGCTCGAAGCGCAATCTGACCATACAGCGAGAACGGATATTTGCACTCAAAATCAAGAGTTCATGGAAAAATACATGTCCCAAGACTATAGGTAATGTAATATTTATACTTGAAAAATAAGATAAAATTCAAGTTTATGCGTTGTAATCAAATAAGTAATTGTGCAGTCTAATGTGCAATAGATTTGTGCAGACCTAGTGTTATCAGCCTAAGGAACATTATATGTTTATACATTATATTAATGGAATGATTAAACTGCCTGCAGAGACGCCAAGGGATCATAAGATCTTAGACAACCTTCTGCGTTCTCCGAATAATGACTGCTTTTCCCATAAAAACATAATCGGTGGATACGTCCACATCTGTATAAGCTGAAGCATTAATCACTATTTCCGGAGGATTCCCTGAAAAAGCTGTTTCCAGCTCTGCAAAATTTTCAACATTTACAACTCTATCCTGTCCGGAATGGGCAAAACTTTCAGCTCCATTTATAATGGTTGAAAGCTCTTTTCCCACCTGGCCTCCAGCACCGAATATAAAGACACCGGACATGATCTAAAACTCCAGTCTGGAATCCCTGCCCAGCACAACTTTCATT
>JAKBGP010000192.1 GCA_021833045.1 Thermoplasmata archaeon | reverse complement strand
CCTGCAAAATATTTTTTTTAACTTCTTTAGAGTAATATTCAGTCAAAAGGCATCATCCTCAGAATTCCATCTGAGAAGCTATCTAATGTATAACTGAATGTCCTTTTATAAGATCTTTCTTTTAGTTCGTTGATATATTCCTGATCTGTGTTAGATATTAACCTTGACAGTTCGTCCACATTGCGGAAGCTCGATCCGTATTTTCCGCGCTCCAATATATCCAAGTAGGCACCTGAATAGTCGCTCTTCCTCGCTACACCTATGGATCCATAGCTCATCCCTTCCAATACACTAAAACCAAAAGGCTCAAATTCACCCAGCTGAAAGGTCATCAGTGACCGTTGTAGAAGTTCTAAAACCTTGCTGTCTGGCGCGTTAGGAATAATAAATACTGATCTCTCGAGATGGTTTCTTTTTACAAGAGAGTCAAGTTTTTTAAGATAAGATCTGTCCCTTGAGTAACCTACTATGTAGCATTCTCTCAATTCTTTAAGTTCAGGGATATTAGATAGCGCCCTTATTAATAGCTCGTGTCTCTTCTCTTGATGTAATGTGCCTATGGAAAGTAAAACGTTTTTTGTGTTTTCGATCTTATCAGGCACTGTCCAGAAAGGAGACAAAACTTTGTCCTCCTTTCCTCTCCCTAATTTATTCATGACTTTTTGAGTTACAGTAGAGTTTACTATAACGGAATTTACTATTTCCTCCGGTTTTCGTATAATTATAGAATCAAGGAATTTAACTATAAGAAATTCGTTAATTGCTTCTGAGAGTGGCCTCTCGTTCTTTAAAGGAGGTGTAATATCCACTGTTCTTGCTTCAAGTGGAAAATGAATGTAAAGATATGTCGGGATATCCCTAATAAATTTTTCAGCCGAGATAGGAATATCGTCGTTGAATACTAAAAAATCTGGTTTTACTTTGAGTATCATATCCTCCACCCACGATTTAAAACCTCTAAAATAAAGACCATTGTAAGCAGAGAGTTTGAAAGGAATTAATTTAAAGATGTCAAAGTAATTTTCTTTTAAATTTCCAGATACTACATGAACATGGTCGTAAGCACTAAGAAGAATGCCTGCATATCTTACTTTTAATTTCACCGGATCAAGCGTGTGGTAGCCTGAAATATAAACCTCGTGCCCGTAGAGTGAATGTATTCTTTCTGCAAGCCTGAATATGAATGTCGTCGCACCGCCTGTAGAAAGACTTACACCAGCGTTTGCAGCCATAATGAGAACTTTCTTTTTACCGCTCATTAATAGCCTTCCTGTAAACTTCTTCTGTCCTCAATCGTACTACTTCATAACTGGCATTGTTGAGAACATATTTTCTCGCGTTTGCTGACTTCCTTCTCAACAAGTTTTCATCATCAACGAAGGATAAAACTGCATTTTTGAGACCATCATTGTTCGAGTTATCATAGGTTTGCGTGAAATCATTTTTGGTGAATTCATCATAGATTGATAAATTCTGCATCACTATTGGTAAACCACACGAAGCTGCTTCAATGACCGCCCTGGGGTAGGCCTCGAGATGAGATGGAAAAATCAAGAATCTAGCTCCTTGGTACATATCAATTAGTTGTCTCTCTGTTATTCTGGAGTATAAAGAGATTCTCTTCTCAAGATGATGACCAACTATATATTTTTGTAAAGGCTCCCTAAGCGGACCATCGCCAACTATTACTAATTTTATATTGTTGGTTATCAAATCCTTAAGTTCCCTCACCAGTCCTATAGGATCCTTTCTGCTGTCCAGCCTTCCCACAAACAACATGTAATCAGAAGCAGCATGTTCTCCATTTTTGGAGTCAGTAAACTTTGTGGTATCCACCGGTAGCGGTATATGATGAATTCTTTCTTTTTCTATCCCATTGTCAATAAACCACTTATTCATTGCTGGATTAATAGAAATCACTTCCCCGTGCAATTTTATCAAGGGAAGAATAGTTAATTTTGAGCTTATTTTTCTAAAATTCTTTTGAAAAAAGGGAAGGTGATTGGATGAGAGTAGAGGAGGTGGGTTGTGCAGCGTAAACACTGTTGGTGTATTTTTAAGAAATACCGAAAGAAATGAAAGATTTACCTCCTCATTTATATGGACTACCACTTCATCATTTTTTGAAAGGTTTGTGAGTTGTTTCCTGGAGACGAACGAAGTAAGAAATCCGCCCATAACATGAGCAAATGCCCCTTGGACGAGTGTTAGAGGAAAATCGTCAACAGGTGATTTGGAAGGGACAAAATGAATATTGCTGAATTCGTTCATATACGAATCATATCTAACATTAGACACCACAGTGACATCCACTTTGCTATCATTTCCGAACATAGTGCATAAATCGTTTATGTATGACTCAATAGCTCCTCCTTTTATAGGAGGAATACTAACCATCCCAGTTGAACATATGAGAACGTTAATTTTATCATTCTCGTTTCCTAATGGTTCCATTATCATACTCCGTGTTGTCTAGGGAATGGATGATGAATAATAATACTTTATATACTGTTTCTCATGGTTTCGTCCCGACTAGGGAGTGAATGCCGACAACATCTGGGACTCAACAACGATGGCCAGAATTCCATAAGATCAGAGGATTAATCATAACGGTGTTTAACCTAGTTTTTCATTAAAATAGGCTAAGTTTGCAATATCTCTCAACGCTCTCTCTGGCCCGAGACCTATAGTCCCGCCGATAACATCACCAATCTTATAATTAATAAATGAAAATCTGCATCCTCTATCAAAAAGGCTATATGAAAGATCATGGTCTTCAAAGCCATTAATATAACGCTCGTCAAAAACGAATGGCAAAACTAGTTTGAGGAATTTTGCATTAAAGGCTATAAAAGTTCCAAAATTAAAAAATTCTTTTCCGACTTTTCTAAAGAAGTGTTTGCCAAAAAAATAGTTTTCCGTTTCCGGAAATTTATAAATAAGGAACTTGTTTTCCAGATACAATCTCTCTTTATAAAAGCCTCTATGATTTAGAATCATAAAAATTATCTTCCTAAAATAACGAGGGATAGTAATTCTAGACGGGATTGTATGGTACTTACCCTGACTACATAACGCAAAATCAAAACTGTTGACATCCAATTTTAGTAATTCTTGTTTCAAAATGTCCACAGAGTCGATATAAATTTCATCATCATTTGACACCACAATCCACTTCGCGTTGTATTCCATCGCTTTTTTTATGCCAACATTGCAACTGTGTGCATAATTGAAATAAGGATCTGGAACTTCACCGCTCTCCACGAATATTATGTGAAGTCCTTTGAATATATTCTCCCTGCATTCCCTTGCATATTTTCCATTGAAGTCCGCTGTTGGTATCACCACAATGATTTCGTTGCTACCTTCCACTTCAAAAATATTGGTTACACCCGTAGGTCTTTCCTTCATCCAGTTAGTTAGCTGATCACGGTCTTCGAAACCATCGTAAAACTCAATAATTTTGTTCGGATCATTACTGGTGAAATAGTTATTTTTATAATCTACGAGGCTAAAAAAAAGATTATAATGAGGATCACTAATGGGGCAAAAAAGACGGTTCGGATTTGGTAATATTGGTTTTTGCATGTACATAAGTCTATATTTAGTGTAGTTAAAATTTTTACTGTGAATTGCGACTGACCTGCACCGTCATAGAAATGGATAGGGTCAACATCCACAAATTTAATCTACTGCTGTTAATACACACAATTATGACCTTTGTGAATAAAGTAAAGAATGTACTTTCAACAAGAATTTATGTAATTAATTGGATATCCATCTATATATCAATTCGTATGAAACAACCTTCGGACATTCACCTCAGAAATGGATCCGTTATCAAGAGTGTAAAAGATCCGTATGATGTTATAAGATTAATGAAAGCAGGTTATTCTGTGGAAGTCGTCGGAGAGAAGATTGTAAAGGTGTCAAAGGAAAACCTAAAAATATTGTGCAGGACACAGACAGGATTTGATTTTGGACACATAATTGAAATATTCGAGAACAAAACCTATCCGGTAGATCTCCTCAACAAGGTCGTTATAGATGTTGGCGCATCCAATGGTGATAGTTCCATATTTTTTTGGAAGAACGGTGCTAGTAAAGTCATCGGAATAGAACCTATGACTGAATCCTATGAATTAGCCAATGAAAATATAAAAATTAACAGAGCAGAAAACTCAATAATGATCCTAAATGCAGCTCTCTCCCAGTATTCCGGATTTATAGATTTACATGTATCTTCTAACAACCCCAACGCCAACTCTATTTCACCAACAAAAGCTGTTAGAAATTCAGGTATACAATATGACGAAGTAAGAAAAATAAAAAGTATGACATTAGAAGAAATAATAGATACCTATAAAGTTGAAGAAGTTGGATTATTGAAAATGGATTGTGAAGGGTGCGAGTATGATGTTCTAAAAAATTTATCAGATGAAGTGTTTGCTAAGATAAGCAACATTAGGTTAGAATATCATGAAGGGCTCCAATTTTTACCAGAATACCTTACATCAAAGGGTTATGTGTGCAATTATCAAAAAAGTGAAGGACTTGGGATTCTTGACGCATCGAAGATTGTTGAAAAAGGCAAACCGTCTATTGCATGATGTCGTATAACCTATGTTATACAACATTGTGCAGATATATCAAAAATTGCTGGAAAATGCTAGCGAAATAATTTAACTGTTGATCCCATGCCATTTTTATGAGTGACAGGTTC
>JAKBGP010000191.1 GCA_021833045.1 Thermoplasmata archaeon | reverse complement strand
TTGAAAGTCCATTGTTTATTCTCCTTTATTCCATCAGTATTACCACATACCGGGCATTTCATGAAATAACATGCTATTCTTCCTTAAAATTTTTGCCAGAATCTTGATAGTACTATTTTTCAAAAATCCAAAATTTTCTAATAATGGTAGCTTTTAGTGCAATCTTATTCAGGAATTTCACTTCAGCTAGTTGTCGGTAAAATTTAAAATTGCAGTCTTCCATTACCTATCTGGTAAGTCTATTGGAAAAGTGTGTATTTTGCAGTAATGTTGTAACGGGAAAAGATGCTCACATATTTTACAGAACCAGTACTGTTATAGGATTCATGGACAAATATCCTGTAGAAGAAGGACATGTGCTTATAATTCCCAGTAAACATTATGAAAACATCTTTGACATAGATAGTAAAGTGTACCTGGAGATTCAACAGGCCGCAAAAAAAATTGCGTCAGTTCTTAGAGATGTATTCGAAGCAGATGGAATTAACATAGGCCAGAACAATGGAGAGTGCGCAAGACAGATGGTAATGCACTATCACCTTCACATAATTCCAAGGCACTGTGGAAGGGAAATTGGCTGGAACAGGTTGCAACAGTCAGAGGAAGAGTTAGAAAATGATTGTAGAAGAATAGAAAAGAGATTAAATGAGATTAATAATATAGATTAACATAATAGGATGGGAGGAAATTAAAATGTACAGTTTGGATGAATTATACAATAAGGCATTACAGTTAAAGAATAAGGGAATGTCAGATAAGGAAATTTCCACAGAATTACATCTCTCGGTTAATACTGTCACATGGCTTCTGGCCAGAGACTTTACGAAGCAGAAGAACGTTCAGGACGTGAAGATAGGCTGGAGAAGTGTTGGCGTCTATGGGAACAGGATAGCAAATCTATCACAGATAATGCTGGATATAATTGAGGAGGAATCTGCAGATGGAGATTATGAGACCGACTCTATACTAGGAATCACGGTTAACGGGATACCCTACGCAACCATGATTTCCTATTTCCTTGACAAGGAACTGATTATATACAAGCCCCACCCTTCAAGAAAGGATGGCTATTTCAGCAGTAACTTCGCATCAGTCAAGGGTAAGAAAATAATTGTAATAGACGATGTATGCAGTACCGGCGAAACCCTGAGAAGAACAATCAAGGATATAAGGGAAGAAGGTGGAGAAGTAAAACTTGCCATAGTGATAGCATCTAAAATGCAGGAAGATGAAATCGATGGGGTAAGGCTGAGGTCTTTATTCAGGGCATCTTTAATCGGAAAAGAATGATTTAAATGTACTGGGGTCAATCATTAATTCATGAACTAAAAGGAAAGCAGAAGGTTTCTACCGGAATATCTCCATCGGGTCCAATTCATCTGGGAAATCTTAGAGAAATTCTAACAGGGGATATAATATACAAGAGTCTTCTGATGGATGGTAAGGAATCTGAATTCATATATCTGGCAGATGACATAGATCCATTGCGAAAGGTATATCCGTTTCTTCCCGAATCATATAAAGAGCATGTGGGCAAACCACTCAGGGATATACCGGCTCCCAGTGGAGATGGTACCTATTCAGAATTCTATCTTAACCCCTTTCTGAAAGCCCTGAAGTCGCTGGATGTTAAGCCTCAGGTAATAAAAACCGGAGAACTTTACAGAGACGGCAAGTTTGGAGAAATCATAGAGAAGGTCATAGAAAAGAAGGATGAAATAAGGAAAATACTGGAGACCATATCTGGAAGGGAACTGGAACCAGAATGGTTTCCATACAATCCAAAGTGTTCAGTTTGTGGAAGGATTAACTCAACCACTGTTACAGGTTATAGTGACACCAAAGTTTCGTATTCCTGCAAATGCGGAAACAATGGTGAAAGTGATATATATCACGATGATGGCAAACTTCCATGGAGGATCGAATGGCCTGCAAAGTGGAAAATATTAAAGGTTACAATAGAACCATTCGGGAAAGATCACGGAACAGTAGGGGGATCATATGACACTGGAAAGGAAATTGTGGAAAAGATTTTTGAATATCCGGCACCATTGCCACTTATTTATGAAAGGATATTACTTAAGGGAAAGGGAGCAATGCATTCTTCCACAGGGGTAAACATACCAGCCCAGGAAATACTCAGTTTTGCACCTCCTGAGATTGTTAGGTATATCATGGCAAGAGTCCCGGCAACTAGGCATATAGAATTTGATCCGGCACTTGGTTTCCTCTCAACAATGGATGAATTCGAGCGTCTGATGAAAATGGAGCAGGATAAAAACACAACTGAAGAACAGCACTGGATAGCAACTCTATCAAAGGCAGGTAGACCTTATGAAACAGTTCCTGATTACAGGCATCTGACCACACTGGTACAGATATATAGTTCTGAGGAGAGAATAGGGGAAATACTCAGATCTGAGGGAAAGGATCAGGATCCAGATATACTTAAAGAAACAATTGACATGGCAAGAATTTGGGTACATAACTATGCTCCCGAAGCTTCTAAATTTTCCCTAAAGAATACAGATGATCCAGTAAGTATTAATGAGGATGAGAGAAAAATGTTATGTGATTTCAACAGTAAACTAGGAACACTGGATTCATGGGAGCCGGAAAAAATCCATGAATGTGCAAGGGAATCAATTGGTAATTCAGGTATGCAGCCGGCGGATGGATTCAAGGTGATTTACAGGGTACTTATAGGTAATGAAAGAGGACCGAGACTTGGATTCTTTCTGTCAGTAATTCCAAGAGAAAGGGTGCTGGCAAGATTCAAATCAATTTGTGGTGTATGATATGGCAGGAAAAATTGTGATCAACTGTGCGTTACCCTATGCCAACAGTTCCATTCATATTGGTCATCTTGCAGGGGCATACCTGCCTGGGGACATATTTCATAGATTCATAAAGATGTCAGGGAGGGATAGCATCTTTATCTGTGGAACGGATGAATATGGAACACCCATAGCACTGAAGGCCGAAAAAGAGAAAAAAACACCAGAAGAGATAGTCAATAAGTATTATGCTGAATTTGTAGAAACGTTCAGCAACGTTGATATAAAATTTGATTACTTTGGGAGAACAACAAGCAAAACTCATGAAACGTTTGTACAGGATTTCTTTGAGGATCTTGAAAAAAAGGGTTATTTGGAAAGAAGAATGATGGAATCTGCATACTGTCCAAGGGAAAAGAGGTTTCTCCCTGACAGGTATGTCAATGGGAAATGCCCAAGGTGTGGATATGAATATGCCAGAGGGGATCAGTGTGATGAATGTGGGAGGACAAATGATCCAAGAGATCTCATAAATCCTACCTGTGCCATCTGTGGTGGACCGGCAGAATTCAGGGAGACAGCTCATATATTCTTCAAAATATCTGAGTTTTCAGATTTTCTCAAAGAGTGGCTGCAATCCAAGAAGGAATGGAGGTCAAATGTAACATCTTTCCCATTAAATATCATAGAAAGTGGTCTTAGAGATAGGGCCATTACAAGGGATATGGAATGGGGTGTAAAGTTAAAGGAAAATGAAATGGAAGGTAAGAGGATTTATGTGTGGTTCGAGGCTCTACTGGGTTATCTTTCCAATGCTATGGAATACTCGGAACTTTCTGGAAACAGTGAGTTATGGAAAGAATATTATGATGACGGGGAAACTTATTACTTTCTGGGAAAGGACAACATATTCTTTCATACCATATTTCTTCCAGCAATGCATAAAGCCTCTGGAAAATACCCTCTTCCCTACAGAGTCACAGGAAATGAGTACCTTAGATTCAAGGGACAGAAATTTTCAAAATCAAGGGGTATAGGGTACACAGTAAATGATGTACTGCAAATGGTTGATAAGGATTCTCTCAGATATTACATATCATCAATCCTACCGGAAACATCCGACTCTGATTTTTCACTTGAGGAAATGAAGGAAAAGGTGAATTCAGAATTGAGTGGAAAGTATGGAAATCTTGTAAACAGGGTAGTAACCTTTGCCAAAAATAAAAACGTTCTTCCAATTAAGGGAGAGTCAGATCATTCAGACATAGAATTAATTGTACAAATGGACAAATTCAGGGAGGATTACAGTGAACTGATGGGAAGAATAGAATTCAGAAAGGCTCTCAACCTGTGGCTCGAGAATGTGAAAGTTGTAAACACCTACTTCAACGATTCAAAGCCGTGGGATCTGATAAAAACCGACAGGAAAATGACCGAATCAAAACTATGGCACACACTTAAGGCTGTGGAATATCTAACTCTTGCCATATACCCATTCGTCCCATCTGGGGCTGACAGGGCCTGGTTATCCATACACGGTACATCAATTGAGAACGCGTCAATGTCACATCTTGCTGAAACATGCGAATTCAAGCCATCGGAAAGTGCAATCATATTCAAGAAGCTTGAAATTGAGGAGGAACCTGAGAACCAGATGAATCTAATCGTAGGAAGGATTGTATTCGCTGAATTCCATCCGAATGCAGATTCACTGTTACATCTGAAGGTAAGCCTTGGTGATCATGAGATAGACCTCGTTGCAGGAATAAGAAATTATTATACGCTGGAGGAACTGAAAAATAAGAAAATAATAGTGGTCGAGAACCTGAAACATGCTAAAATTAGAGGTATAGAGTCTCAGGGGATGCTACTGGCAGCACAGGATTCAAAGGGTGCACATTTACTTACAACTGATGAAAATGAGGGAACTAAAGTAACAGTTGGAGACATTCAATG
>JAKBGP010000190.1 GCA_021833045.1 Thermoplasmata archaeon | reverse complement strand
GACTCCCAAACCCAGAAAAATGGATGCCATCCCTATATTTTTTACAAAAGATTTCCCCGGGATATCATAATATCTATATGACCTCATAAGGAAGGCGAAGAAGAGCGTAAGGAATGACGATGAGAGAGAAATATTGCCTATGAACGTGGAGTAATAGTCAACAAGGATGAATGGAGTTAAAACATACAAAGTGCCGGATAGCATTGCAGATGGTTTTACCAGTCTCGTGGGGAGCAGATGAGTATATAGCTGATAGGAGAGAAAGTACATACTAAACGCTGCAATCGATATTGAAATGAATAAGTAGGCGTAAAAGGAAGCGTATACATTGCTTCCCGTAATGAACAAAGAGAACGCCTCTAAGATACCTGTCGGGGTTGTAAGCATCCCTGTTGTGAAGTGATAAAAACCGTAATTGTCTCCGTTAAACAGCAGGGAACCATGTGTATAGAATAGAAGGAGGGATACGTAAAAAAGTGAAATTAGTAGCAGAGAGAGAACAATTATGCCATTTTTCTTCAAACCATCTTGCAGAAACGATGAGATTTTTTGTATCCCGGAAATCATATGTTATCTCTAATCCTCCAGCCTGCCCGAGAAAATAGGAACTTAAAATAAATATTTTTAATCAATCTATGGGAAAACCTATCTAACAGGTTAATGGATAAAAATATCACAATGAGGGGGTAGTATCTATACAATTTTATTCCTTGCATCATATCTTTAAAACTAATTTTATAAACCATGTTTTGAGAAACTATATTCAGCCATATTTTTGAGGAAATCACCCTGGTAAAGGCATATTTGCCAATGGGCATACTTCTGCAATAATAGGAAATTAAACCCCAATTCCTGACGTGATTTGGAAGTATAACCCTCTTAGTTTCCTCGTAGTTTTCTTGACCATCAGTCCGAAAATTTCCTTGGCTGTCATCGTGTACACGATAAAAAGTGAGGCACTCCTCATAGTGCATTCTATTCCCATCGGTTAGCTTGGAAGCGGCATACAAAACCATATCAGTACCATGATTTGTTTCCTTAACAAATTCCTCGTTCACAAGAATGACATCTTTATCAATAGTGATGGAACTGAGGTTAAAGTAACGTTTTTCCCTCAGTGACTTTTTAAAGGTTGAAACGCCGTCATCCATTATATTCTCGATTTTTACATCATTGAAATTAAGTTTATTTTGAATCAACTCTTTTCTTTCCGAACTGTTATGTATGAATGTTGAGTGTGGGTATTCTTTCAGAATCCTTAACAGGATAGAGATTTTATCAGAGTGAATAATATCGTCATCATCTAGAAAGGAAATAAATTTTGACCCAACTTGCTTGGCGGCAATAAGAAACCATTGGCCTGTGGTTTCATTCTCGGTTTCAATGTTTTTGACTCCGTTTTTGGACAAGTATTCGTTAATTGAGCCATCTGAGAAATTCTTGATGACCATTACATCATATAGATCTCTTGAAGTAGATTGGTTTAAAGCTGAGTTTACCGCTTCAATCAGGTATTCTTTCCTGTTATAACAGTTTATTACTATTGTAATTAATTTTCCCAAAGTTGTTCACCTTAAGGTAATATGGACATACTTATCTCTAGAGGATTTATTTATCCTTATTAGAGAGGCTTTTTACTACATCTGCGACAAATAAACCTATTACAAATAAAAAGATTAAACTTTCTGGTTGAATGTTCTTCTCAAGGTGAAGTTTAAACTCGTTTAAGTAGTACGTGTCTTTTGACATTATTGTAATAGTGTGGTATGCGACGATTCTCTGACCTACGCCATCATATGCAACTACCGAAACATTATACACACCTATCTTATTAAAATTATATGGGATAGATATTGGGAAACCTTCCCCCCAGCCTGTTGTTGTTTCATTGTATATTTTGTGGGCATTCACAAAAACAGATAAATTTAGGGCACTTGTATCTAACCAGTCCGTCACTGTAATATTGGACCTTATTTCACTATCCGTTTCACTTGGTCCTGAAACCTGTAAAAAAATCTCTGGCTCGTATGAAAATGTCCCGTAATAAGTAGCTGATGCCTTGTTATTCTGAGAATCAGTGACCGTCACATTAACGTAATTATAATATCCTCCATCAAAATGTGAGGTATTGGTGAAAGTCCAAGTCAAGTTTGAAAGACTGCTGGAACCACTCGCATTCTTAACTAGGTTGCTGTTCACAAACCAATGAAATTCATACATTCCTGACCCATTGAATACATGTGCATAAAATATAACTGGAATTCCAATTATTCCATAGTCATATCCTTTAATTGGCTTAAGGCTGCAATTTAACTGGACGGTAATATGAGTTGATAAGTCAACACTAACGTATGTCCGCAATCCGCTTGATTGAATATTCAGGTTATCTTTCGGGGAACCTTCTAGATGAGTTAAACCCAGAAAAAACATTGAGATGAGAATAGTTAAAATTAGAATAGATCTCTTGATTTTTGGCAACTAACATTTATTGTGCACAGATATATTAAACATATCGGTTCTCTCACATCGAGGATCATTAAACATAAAATTATTATATTTAATTCTGCACTATAGCGAACGTACGTTTGTTTTCCTATAAATATTGATAATTGTTGTAGTTAAACTTCTTAGTCGTAACCCAATGCAACTTATTCAGATATTCTATAAAGGCACATCGCTATAGATATTTCTGGAATTTTTTTTAACACGCGTTCATTACACCTAATATCATGAAATTTTATGGATAATTGAACATTAGGTGGGAAAAATCACTTAAGACAGCCCTTAATCCTATCCGTTCTCCCCCTCGCAATTCCTTAGTTATAGTGCGTTCCAATTCATACAATGATCCATTTGTTGAAAATTTACTCTCTAATTACTCAAACAGGAGCACAATATTATTCGATGAGGTTCCTCTTTCGTCTTCTCACGTCTTTATGAAAACTTATTAGATTATGTTTTTGACTCTTTTCTGTTTAATATTACAAATGAATGAACGATAGGGCTAACCAAATGTCTTTCCCATTTCGTAACAGAAACCTCTAATCACCTGCAGAATCAATCCTTTTCCAATTCCAAGTTCTCCAATATTTAACGAGCTCATATCTAATCTATATAAAAGCTTCGAAATATCCTCAGGTAAAGCAAGATTTTCTGCACTTTTGGCGTCCTTACCATAATTGTATGCTTTTCCCAACAACCTGGACAGTGACGGGTCTTCATTTAAAATACATCTGGTTGCGAACCCTATGCTATTTGTTTCCAAAAAAACCATTTGATATAAGACAGAATCCTCGTGGCTTATGATCCCAAATACAATTTCCGGTAATTCCCCCACAATCCTTGCGAGTTGTTTCTTCCAGTAAAACCTTGGTATAACTGGTATATCAGGTCGAGGGTGTTTGAAAGCGCGTTTCTCATTTCTAAATCTCCAGTCGTCAAGACAACGGCCTACAACGTTACAACTTATGGACCTTTCCGGTATTATCACCATGTCGTCAGTTTTCGTATTCAATTCCGTGAGAAGTCCATTTTCCAGGATTTGATCACTGTCTATGAGCAATATTCGTTCAGATTTCGCGTTTCGGATTCCAGTAATTCTGGCCCTGAACCTGTTAGAATTTTCCAGAATTATTTTTACATTATCGTACTCTACATCTTTGATGTTACATACTGCAATTATCTCAAATTCTATTTCTGTGTTGTTATGTAAATTGGATATAAGGTTTTCTAACTGGGAACTTCTATAGGCTCTTGTCACTATGGAAATAGGCATTTTTTAAGCATATATTGAGATTATAAAGATATTGTCTTAGCCGCCAAAGGTATGGATTAGAATTATTTTAGAAATTCTAACTCCTCAGATTTTTAGGGTATAAATTTAGGAAGTTCATCCCCATCCGTATTTTACCAGTTCTGATAACAGAATTCCTTATATCGATGTATACGTTATTATCGTATATATGGATCCCGAAATCAGGAAGATTGCCAAGAAGATCGGCGGGGAGCGCGGCATTCCCGTGGAGGTCAAGCAGATCGGCAACTCCTATTATCTCTACAAGGACACCACCAGGTGGGACAGTGAGAAGAAGAAGCGCACAAGAGTCTCCGAATACATAGGAAAGATCTATGAGCATGGCCTGGTGGAAAGGACCCGCAGATCCATATATGAGTTCGGGAATTCGGAGCTCCTCCTGTCCGTCTCTGAAGATATGGCTCCAGAACTGAAACGAAACTTCCCCGGCCACTGGAGGGAGATCATGGCCATGTCCATGGTCAGGGCACTGGACCCAAAGCCCATCAGGTACATGAAGAGTGCATGGGAGAAGCTCTACGCCTCCACCCAGATGGATGCCTCCCTCTCGGAGAACACCATATCGGAAAAGCTCAGGACCATTGGATCGGATATTGTTGCACAGATGAGGTTCTTCCAGTCTCTCACAGCAAACGGGGACAGGATACTCTTCGACCTGTCAAGCATATTCTCGAAATCCGAGAACATCAACCTTGCGGAGAAGGGCCACAACCCGAAGCACCTCCACCTGGACCAGATCAACTTCGCCCTTGTTTTCTCAGGGAAGAGGCATAAACCCGTCATACTGGAGGTCCTTCCGGGATCTGTCAGGGACTACAAGGCATTCGATCACATCATGGAGAGATATGACATCAGGGAGTGCATCATCATCGCCGATCGGGGACTTGCGTCATACGAGATGCCGAAGAGGAAGGGTGTATTCCTCGTTGTTGCA
>JAKBGP010000189.1 GCA_021833045.1 Thermoplasmata archaeon | reverse complement strand
ATTCGGGGTGAGTCCTCCGGAATTAACGCCTGTGGAAAGTGCTACGGCTGCGGAACTCTCAAAAGGAGGTCTACGAGTTGCCACTCTATGAATCAGGAACCTCCAACCCCTTCAGGGTGGAGAGGATGTCAGATTATGATTCTCCTTAGGAGGTTTGCGTAGCTTTTATACACAGCAATGCCATTTTCCGTAATCTGTACCATCAATCTTGGGCCGGTTAAGCTGAACGCATTAAATGTTCTTATGAGCCCTTTCTCCTGAAGTTTTTCCAGATGATTGCTCATGCTACCTTTCCCGGATGATGTTATTTTTGAGAGTTCACTAAAACTCAACTGCCTGTTATGTACCAGTGAAATCAAAATTATTAGTCTTATAGACGATTTTAGCAGAGGTTCCTGGAGTTGCTCTGAAAGCTCCAATATGATACTATTTAAGTCATCAGCATTATTAGATACAATAGGATCTGATTTTAAGGAATCGTTGAGATTTTCTCCCTGCTCAGACATTGAATTCCTCCAGGAATTTTTTGCTTGAGTATCTTGAATAGAGTGCTGAGAAGTACCATCCGAATATTGCAGGAAGCCAGGAGAGGGAAAAATCCAGCTGGGATTTTCCAACGATAACACTGGAAAGAGAAAGAACAATGCTCAAAAGATATGAAATCAGTGAGATTGTCCCTTCAATGGGTATATTCCCAAATGTTAATCTGAGATTCTTCAATTGATGCAGGGAAATAATTATTACAACGCCATAAAATATTAAGAAGGTAAATAAATTAGTTATTCCATAGAAGGAAATGATGATTATAAGCACTACGAACATGAATATTGATAATATGCCCAAAAACCTCATTTCCAATGAATTTCTTCGTTTTTCATTAAAAATTGATTTGAAACCTATTATCTCAGTTGCGTTTCGGAAAACCTTCCTGGTTACCCACATGGCCAGAATAAATACGGTGAGATATACACTAAAGAAGACATATGGAATAAATTGGGAAATTGAAGGAAAATATGTCAAAAATGGAAGATATACAAATAATAATATTGCTGTTGCCCATATTGCGTAGTACGTTCCATATGCCTTCCTGAAAATATAGAAATCAAACTGAAGGCCTTTTTTTGCAACTCCGGTTAAATCGGCAATATCTCTTTCAGACAGACCGTGATTCATATCTGCCTTCCCTCTTCTATGGATTTAGGCTCTATTCTCCTGATAAGAAAAAACGAGCACATCATGAGGATTATTATCCACATTGCAAGAATCATTATCTGAATTTCCGGGTTGATCTGATTTCCACTGCCTATAGGCTTGAGCATATTTAATGGAATCCGATGACCGAAATAACTCCATACAAAGATATCAGAAATGTCCGTAAAAGGGCTTCCATATATAATATAAGAAGGGAGTCCTACGTTGAATTGCGTGAATCCGAACAGGTAAGTGAGTATCATAGGTATGAATGAAGCGAATGATACATTCCTCAACCCAAGATAATTGTTGAAAATTATAATTATTATGGATGCAAGGAGAAACATGAAAGCCCCAGCTGCAATTCCAGCAATAACCGAAATGTAAGGAAACACTGGAACCAGCAAATAACCACTCTTATAACTGAACATAACAAATGTCATTCCGAGCATAATTCCTGAAAGAGCACCTCCAATTATTGCTGTGCTTAACATAAAACTTGATATGTAACTTGATGGCTTAAGAGTTGTAAATCTGAAAGCATAGGCCAGAGAACTGTTTCCGTAATATATGGAATACGAAATTGATGTGGCCATGGTGCTTGCTGAAACTAAGCTTATTAGGCCAAACCATAAGGATGCATTCAGTTTGAAGTATATTTCCTGGTGCGGAAAGCTCGATGTGAAAACAAATGCACCCATGAATATCCAGAAGAGCATGAATAAAACCCCCCATCCCCATAGATTTGGATTTTTCAGCATGGTTTTTAGAAAATATTTGCTGATCATCATGTCACCTCATTGAGAAGAGAGTTGAAATTCCTTGCAGCAGATACAGATACTTCACCCTGATCTCGGGATATTGAGAAAGTGCCATATCCGGTCTCCATAATAGATATATTGTTAGGCACCACTCCTTTATTGATATACAGATTTTTTACCTCACTTGCTTCGAATTTCCCGAAAAGTCTCCCTTCCATAATGAAATACAGTGACCAGCCTTTTAACTTGGTTAAGACATCAAATTCATGTGTATTCACAATCATTTCCGCACTGTGATTTGTAATAAGTTCTGTCAGTTTAATTCTCCTCCTGAGATCAATGCCTTCAAAGGGCTCATCCAGAAGTATGAGTTTTGAACTGCAGGAAAGCGAAAGCAAATTGCAGATCATCTTCTGCTGTCCTGTGCTTAGTTCATACAGCATTTTATCAAGGGTATCCGAAAGATCCATTTCCTCTACGAGGCTCAGAATTTCCCCTGGGTCCTGCATTTTCAGCTCTGAATACAACCTGATCGTGTCTTCGGTACTCATCCTCATAAGTCTGTATACATCTGGTAAATTCGTGGAGATTCTTAATTCATTATATATTGCGGTGAGATCTCTTCCAAATAACCGGATATTTCCGGAATCCAAACGGGTTAACCCTGCAACTGCCTTCAGCAATGTTGTTTTTCCTGAACCGTTTGGCCCAACTATTGCGACCTTTCCCCCATTCACTGAAATTGAAACGTTGATCAGGGCGTTTTTCCTGTTTTTTCCATAGCGGACATTAATCTCGTCAACTTCAAGCATTATGATACATAACTCATGTGGATATATATCTGCAACAGAGTTCAAAAATTGAACCTCTTCAATCATATTGAAGATCGTGACATCGCAGTAAGGAAGGGAATAATAGGGGATGAAACATTCATTGAACCTGATCCTGGGAAAGTATGCGAAGAAGAAACCCACGTTCCTGCGGGACCCTTAGCTCATGAAATGATGAATGATGTTAAAACGGACAAATCTGGGAAAGATGAGGTTCATCAGAGTCAACATAGAAAAAGCAGATAAGATCAGAAATACAGTGTTATCAGGTGAAAAGTTAGACTAAAAAATAGCAGGAAAATACTGGATAGAAAAAAAAGATTTGGAGAATAGAATTTATCAGTATGGAATGTCTCCATCTATGATCGGTGGCTTATTCTTCTTGAGAAGCCCGTAAATTATAACCACGATTGCTACAATGAACATCAATCCTCCAACCAATGTGAGCAATCCGTCCGTAACAAGGCCGTTGAGGCTTGAACTGACCAATATCATTGAAGGATCACCGCTTGAAAATGAGACAGCAGCATATTTTCCTACGGATAGAGAAGTGTATGAAACACTGGTTATTCCAGAGGAGGTGCTGTTGGAATTTGGGGAAATGGCATCAGTTTTTGCTGTTGATTGGGTTATGCTGTTGCTGAAATCAGAATATGGTATCAAATAAATATTATCCGCATGGGAAGTAACCACAATTATTCCATTTGTGGAATTCACGTATATAGGTGCAATAGCATAGGCCCCATTTCCAAGATTCAATTCTGAAGAGTTATTGATTCCGGCACCCTGTTCAATGAGATAAACGCCAGTTCCTATGAGCACAATGCCAATTATCATAATCACAATTCCTGTGATTACTACATTTTTTCTCATGAATTTAGAAATACAAATTTTATATTTTAATCTTTTTGAGCTCAGCAATTTACAGGGAATTTTTGATTATTTTCTCTGTGCAACCATTAATGTTTTTTAAATTTTCATTTCCGCGATTTGATTCATGACGTCTGGAATGATCGCAATATAGAATTATACCGAAAGACTACAGTAACATTGCCCACCATTGAGGAAAGGATAAAGGAAATAGAAGAAGAGATAAAAAAGACCAAGTACAACAAGGCCACAGAGTCTCATATTGGCATACTTAAGGCGAAGATGGCGAAACTCCAGATGGAAGCGGAATCTCATAAGCATTCCGGAGGGGGTTCAGGTTTCTCCGTGCCGAAATCAGGGGATGCCACTGTTGCATTCGTAGGTTATCCTAATGTTGGAAAAAGCTCACTTCTCAATGTTGTTACAGGAACAGAAAGTGAAGTGGGTAATTTTGCATTCACCACCCTCAGGGTTGTCCCAGGCACATTGAAGTACAAAGGGGCCCAGATCCAGATACTTGATCTACCTGGAATAATTGAGAACGCAGCCACAGGTTCAGGGAGGGGGAGGGAAGTCCTGAGCATGGTCAGGGCTGCAAACATGATAATACTTGTAACTGACAACCAGTGCAAGGGAATGGACAGGATAATAGAAGAACTGAGAAAAGCAGGAATAGTGGTGAACAGGAGAAGAAAAAACATATCCATGAAGAAAACATCAACAGGTGGAATCAAGGTAAGGAAACCGAAAACAGTTGAAATGGATGATGAAAGAATCAGGGAAATGGCACGCCAGTTCAAGATAACAAATGCAGAAATTTATATCAGGGAGGTCGTGAACGATGATGATCTTATTGATTTCTTCAGGGGAAATGTTGTATATCTGCCTGCAGTGGTAGCTGTGAACAAGATGGATATGCCCCATGATGAAAGGCTCGTAAAGAGTATGAATGCCTATGGAAAGGTGATCAAGATGTCAGCTGCCACAAAGACAGGAATTGACGAACTGAAGGAGAGTATTTACGAATCGCTTGATCTTATAAGGGTCTACATGAGGGACAGGGCAGGAAATACTGACTTTGAGAGGCCCCTTGTGCT
>JAKBGP010000188.1 GCA_021833045.1 Thermoplasmata archaeon | reverse complement strand
TTCTGGCTAATGCTGCGAATGATAATATCATCATAATCTCAACGCAGAGCAATTCCATGATAGGTTCCATATCAGTTGGACGCGAACCTTCTGGATTGGCTTATGATCCCGGCAATAGAAACCTGTATGTTTCGATTTCGTGCGCTGACGAAATTGAGATATTTTCTATTGCCAATGATTCTCAGAGAATTGGGATAAGCACGTCAAGTCTTTCAGTCTACTATGAACTTGGCGGGGTTGCAGTTGTCGTACTGCTGGGATACATTGTAATATCCTTGAGAAGGAAAAAGCTATAGGATTATCTTAGAAGGTTCTAGATCAACATTTTCTTACTTAGGCATGATAGAGTACAGAGTCTTGTCTGAATATAGACATTGATGGAAAATTCATTAAATGAAGAAATATGGCTACTATAAGACAGGGGTAAAATCGTATCGGAAGTAGCAAGAAGAACCTTCACGGTGTCCAGATCACTGATTGTGCCGATACAATTGCATCTGACTTTGCAAAATACATGAAACCTTTCATACGAAATGGAAGGGCAGTAAAAGAAAACATAAGGCTTGAGGAGGAGGGCAGGCTGACAATCATGGATAAATCATCTTCTTGGACTCCTTACACAGATGAACTCTTTGAAAAGGAAATATGAAGTACAGTCCTGAATGACATGAAATATCATAGCATATAATGAATAGGCTATCTGACGGGCAATTTCCTCCAAGCATGAAAAGGGAATTTTATATAGGTCCTGTTTTATTCCCTTTATGGATTCGGCTGGTACAAATAAAGAACTCAATAAGTACGTAGCAGTGATATTTTTGGTAATTGTTGCTGCAGCATATATTGTCAACGCAATGGATAGACAAGTTTTCCCAGTACTTCTGAAGTCTATAGACAGCTATTACGGAATAAGCCTAACAGACGGAGGGTTGCTCGCAACGATTTTTACGATTGGCTTAGGCATATCTGGCTATTTTGCAGGAGCCCTTTCCGACAAAACTTCTAGGAAAACAGTGATGCTTATTGGAATTGCAATATATTCCCTTTTCACGCTGGCCACTGCCTTAGCGGTAGGTTTTTACGATCTTCTTGCCTATAGAATACTTGGTGGATTTGGAGAAGGTTTCCAGAATGCTGCTCTCTTTGCGGCAGTGGGAACTTATTTTGCTAGAAGAAGGGCCCTTGCGATAGGCTTTGTAAACATTGCGTATGGGGTGGGCTTAATTCTTGGTCCATTGTATGGGGGCAAGCTCGCGGTAGCGACTGGCCACTGGCAGACACCTTTCTATTATTACGCGTTGATCGGAGCTATCTTCTTTGTGATTGTGCTACTCGTAATTCCAAAAAAGTTCACTGAAAAACATCCAGAATACGAGCCGATTCCTAAAATATCATTTGAACACGTACCTGAAACATTATTTAATAGAAACCTAATTTTGATTTTCCTTACAATTGCGATGTCAGGATTCACGTTGTATGCTTTTATCGGTCTTTATCCAACTTTTCTTATAAATCATTTGCATTTCAACACACTCACAGAAAGTTATGTTGCCAGTTTTTACGGATATGGTGTTTTCTTTTCGCCAATTGCAGGTTATATAGCAACGAAAATAAACAGCAGGGCATTTCTTATAGTTGCATTAATTGGTTTTGCAGTTAATAGCTATCTTGGATTTAACGTACTTACTACTGAAACGGATCAAATCGCCTTTGCGTTTTTTGAAGGGATGTTTGCAAGCGGAGTGGCTTTTGTCCTTATGTATGCGCTTATTCAAAGAACTGTCAGACCTAATTATGTAGGAAGAGCATCTGGACTCTTTGTAATAGGGTTTTATCTCCCATCAGCCTTTTCAGGATACATTTTTGCTGATCTTGCAATAAAGTATTCCTTCGGATTTGCTGCAATAGTCCAACTAGTGTTAGTTGCATTGATTGCTATAATACCAGTAATATTCATTCAAAACAGCAAACTAATTCACTTGGAACAAACAAAGGAAAGTGGAACATAAAATAATTTTTATTTTACCAAAATAACTATTTTTAATAGAGGGAAAGAAGTTGACCAACACAATTTACACTCCTAGGACAAAGAGATACAGGGAACAGAGATGGTTGACAGATTTGGCAATACTGACCGCTGGGCCTGAGTGGGATCAACCAAGGATTGATTATGTCACCGGCCCGATGGGGTCTGCAATGAGTTTCGAACGCAATTACATAATGAAAAATCTAATTTCAATCGATAGTTTCGTTCCTGTTTTCACAAGGCTTGCAGAGCGAAGAGAACGAAAAGCTGAAGAAGCAAAAAACCATAAAATAACTGCCCGAGATAACTATCTAGCTGCATCTTTGCTGTATGGAGCCGCAGTATGGCCGATATGGGTTGACAATGATCCAACTCTCTTGGAACTTGAAGAAAAAAAGAACTTTTGCTACGACAGGTATATTGAATTTGCGCATCATAAAATAGAAAGAATAAAAATTAATCATAAAGGCAAGCAACTTGATGGCCTGTTACATTATCCTTCAAACGCAATTGATGAAGATAAAGTACAGTGCCTTGTCGCGATTCCAGGCATGGATAGTTTCAAGGAAACCCTGGTCTCGGAATATGGAGATAAAATGCTATCAAGAGGAGTTGCCGTTCTTGCAATTGACGGGCCCGGTCAAGGAAGCGCGATCGCAAGAAACATAAAAGTTAGAAATGATAGCTTCGATAATATTGGCAAAGATATTTTCACTTTCATAACCAGGCAGAGAGAAATAAATTCTAAATCGGTGGCATTTCAAGGAATAAGCATGGGATCTTATTGGGCTCTTAGGGCGGTTTCTAAGTGCTCCGACTATGTTGCCGTGTCTTCTTACGCTTCTTGCTTCGAACCAGGAATGGAAACTATATTTAACTATGCATCACCAACCTTCAAAGAGAGGTTTATGTGGATGGCTGGATATGAGGATGAGGAAAAATTCAATACATTTATGTCAAAAATGACGCTTGAGGGCGTAGTTGACAATATCAAATGTCCAACGCTTCTGACTGTTGGGAGCAATGATCATTTATCACCTTTAAATTGGGCCTACTGGATTTATGATAAACTTAAAGTCAGAAAGACTTTAGACATCTACCTCGGTGAAAAACACAGAGTCAACCATCCTGATGCCGATAATCGAAGAGCAGATTGGATTTATGACAGATTGTGCGGGAAAGATTTCAATTCATCGATCTCAGAAATTAGTCCCGCATAATTTTTCTAAATGTCTAATTTATATTATAAATATGACTTCTTAATTTTTGGAGACGACTTGATTGACGTGAGATTCTGCCTCTTGCCTGTGGATCAGTTGTATAAGCTCAATTGAAGTTATTAAATATCATATTAAAGGAAGAAACAGGATTCGGTCAATTTCAATACGCATTTATGCCCAAAGAACATTACAAAGAAGTTGTTATGAGTTTATTCCCAAAATTTTCAAATAAAGAAATCGAACGAAGGCAAAAATTAGTCAAAAAAATGATGGAAAAATTAGACCTGGGCGTCATGTTAGTATATGGTGATAATACCTCAATCGGAACTGTAACCTACTTGTCTGGGTATATAACCATAAATCCAACTTATTTGGTATTTCCGTACGAGGGTACCCCATCACTTATTCTGAACTTCTTCAACCACATTCCTGTTGCGAAGGAAATGAGTCATGTTGAGGATATTTGGTGGAATGAGAATAACACGCCCAAGGTTCTTTCAAGGGAAATTGAAAAAAAATGCAGAAGAGGTGCAAGAGTTGGTGTCGTATCCTTCGCTTCCATTCCATACTCAGTCTTGATTGAACTTCAAAAACGCTTTACAGACAGTGAATTTATAGATATTTCCGATGAATATAACTGGATCCGCTGGATAAGAAGCGAAGAAGAGATAGAATGGTTCAGGAAAAGTGCTTTTCTCACTGACCTTACAATTGAAGCCCTTGAAACTAAGACTAAACCTGGGATGAGCGAACACGACTTAAATGCTATTGTACATAACTCATTTCTAGGTCAAGATGGGCAAATTGGTATACATATGATTAGCACAACTAGCATGCATAAACCAGAGGTGTTCTGTCCATGGGTGTTCCCCACAAACAGAAAAGTATCAAAGGGTAGCGTAGTCATAACCGAAATAACGGTAGGATATTACAGTTACAATGCGCAAATACACAGACCGTTTGCGATTGGAGAAAAACCCACTGAGGTTTATTCAAAACTCTATGACGCAGCGTATGAGTGCTTTTATGAAATTTCTTCAACACTTAAGCCTGGCAGCACAACTAAAGACGTACTTGAAGCTTCGAGTGTAATACACGATAATGGCTTTGAAGTTTATGATAGTTTAGTGCATGGAGAAGGAGCTAAGTCACCAGAGCTTTGGAGTAAATATTCCGAGCACAAAAATGAGGAGTTCACTTTTAAAGAGAACATGGTGGTTGTCATACAACCACAACCTGTCACCAGGGATCACACCGCAGGTTTGCAATTAGGTGCGGCAGTCATAATCAAACCTGGTGGGGCTTTGAGTTTGCATAGATATCCATTGAAGTTTGTTCAAGCTGGATTTTAATTTAGACTTGTCAGTCTTACAAGCTGATCATCCAATAAAAGTTTGATTCGATATGCCAATAAGATATGACATCAATATAAATTTCTTTTAATGATCTACTTAGACGGCTCCTGAATTATACGATAGAAGGCATTATCTCTAGGCTTATACGTGAACGCTTA
>JAKBGP010000008.1 GCA_021833045.1 Thermoplasmata archaeon | reverse complement strand
ACATGGAATGCCTGATAAAAGACAGGAATACCGAAACCTAATTTCCATGAATCCAGATTCATATACAACAGAGAGAAGGATATCTTTATGTGTCCGGAGAAGAATGAGATGCACTACCTCAGGAACCAGAAAACAGTGAAAGGTGTGAAATACAGGATATATTCAACAGCTGCATGTGAATCCTGTCCCGTCAGGACAGGTTGCACAGAATCCAAAAGAGGCCGATGGATCTGGAGGTGGGAACACCAGGATATTGTGGATCAGCACAGGAAGAAGATGAGCCTGATCGGACATGAGAAGATGAAGAAACGTAAATCCATGGTGGAACACCCCTTCGGCACTATGAAGAGGGCAATGAATGCTGGTTACACACTGCTGAAGGGAAAGAATAAGGTAAAGGGAGAATTTGGAATCATTGCACTTACATACAACATAAAGAGAGTTATCAATATAAAAAATGGAAAGGATGGAAATCATAACACTGGAAATACCGGGAATAGAACATTATTCGAGGAATTTCATGCATCCACAGGATAAATGACGATCAATTTCCAGATACTATGGCATAAGTAAACATAATTACTCCAGAAATGTGAAATTACACCTATATTTCAGACATTTGGGTTTTCATTCCAATTAATATTTGATAGACCCAGCTAAATCTGAGCAGAACATCCATCACGGATATCCCGGTTTTCAGATAGAAGATATGATCAACAGAAGAATTATGTATTAAAAAGAAAACGAAAGGTTTATGCAAAAAATATCCATTTATTTAGTCAAATATCAGCCATATCTCCACAGTACAAAGATTATATGAACTGTGAATTTTCTCTAACACTGAAAAATCTCGTCACACATCCTTCAAAAATCCAACAAAGAATAAAAAAACATATTTTCCCAAATTAATTAGAAAAAAGGGATTTCAGGAGTATTGAGATTGATAATCCCAGCAACCAGCGAAGTTAATGTAAAAATTAGATAATCCTCGGAACGATTATCTCTATCATTATCATAGTGAACACAAAGGTTGTGGCAAATGAAAGTATTGTTGCAAGTGTCTTTTCGTTCCTGAGAAATTTCAGTGATTCATGCCTTGAATTTATTATGAGTGTATCTCTGAAGAACTGTGCACCATCGAATATGGCAAGTGGAAGTGCATTTGTAATTGCAAGAAGAATATTTACCCAAAAGAACCAGTATAACATATTTGCAATGGGCCAGAAAATAGAGCCACCAAATGGTACAGTGTAAAGGGATGCGAAACCTGATGGAACGGGGTTAAGTCCTTCCAGAGGTAGAGCAATAGATTGCATGAATCCGGTAAAACCTGACTTATATGCAAAGTCACCGAATATTATGGACTTCATGTAACTCATTGGAATTATTCCCAATCCGGAGTATACTACATTAACTCCGAGGAAACTCCCATTTTTCTGTGTGCTGTTTGCGGCCGATGGATCATATTTTTCATAGTAGCTGTAAATTGATGCAGTCTTGAAGTGGTATGTATGGTACGTTCCAATGAGATGGGAACCGCTGGAGTTGAATACTTCAGTTACCATTGTTATGTTGGTTCCCGGACGAATAGTATTCAATTCAGAAGATAGACTTGCGTGATTGTATATCGTAATATTCTGAATAGATATGATGTAACTTCCATTTTGTACATTTGCCTGAGCAGCTGGGAAACCTTGAAGGGTGGCGGCTACAGTGATGCCAGCTGGAGTGGTGTAATTATGATAACCATGCCCATCATACATAGTCACGTTGATCAATGTTCCAGGCATAGCGGTAATTCCTGAACCGATATTATTGACATTGTTTCCATGTAAATTGCCTATGGAAGTAATTTCATATCCCGATATGGATGAGTTATAAAGGGGGGAACCAGGAAAAACAGTGTCAAGATATGCACCAGGTTCAGTCTGAACTGCTGCATGGGAAAGAGCAAGACTGAAAATAAGAAATGCAAATATTGCGATAATAAAATTAACAGCTATTCCTGCAGCGACTATTCTTCTTCGTATGACAGGATCAACTTCAGTTATCTGTTTTTCCTCAGGTTCTACAAAAGCTCCAAGAGGCACTATGAAGAAAAGCACTCCAACAGAAGTGACATCAATATCATGTTTCCTGGCAACAATCCCATGAAACATCTCATGTATAATTACAGACAAGGAGAATGCAACTATTCCATATGTAACTGGTATTTCAGGATTGATTCCCGGCAGTGCCAGATATTCATTGAGTGGAAGGCTCTGCTTTATCGAAAATGAAAGTATCGCTCCTAAAACAAGAAGGAATGTACCTAAAATAATTAAAATATACACAATCGGTATGGAAAGCCTTGAAAAGAATTTTGAATCTGATACTTTAGCAAGTCTTGTAAGTATATTCCTGTTCTTCCTTATTTTCACCAGAAGAAGGACACCATACATAAGTTGAAAATGCTGACTTTTTTTGATGTACGGATTGAGTACTGACATAGCAAAAACCCATCCAAACAGGAGTATCAGTACTAGTAATATATACGACATATTGCGGCTCTCATATCAATGATACCTTAAATTACTTTTTGCAAAACATTGTGTATTTTTCATGAATGATCAGCCAGAAAACATTTTATACCACTAATTAATTATGTGTTGTCAACTAATGGTTGACAAGAGGTGTATAAAATGGCGAAAAGAAAAAATGAGAGAGACTGGGACGACGACTTTTTCGACGATATGTTTGGGGACTTTGGCTTCGATTTCGACAAGATGAATGACAGAATCAGGAGAATGATGGAGAGAATGGTAAAGGACATCCCTGAAGGTGGTATGTTCAACCCATTCATGTATGGATTCACCTATAAGATAGGTCCTGATGGCAAGCCATCATTCCAGGAATTTGGAAACGTTCCGCAAAAGTCACCTGTTGGATTCAAATTACAGGATAAGGATGTAAGAGAACCTGTTGTTGATGTCAACTATGATGACAACAATGCGTATGTGACTGTGGAACTTCCTGGTGTAGCAAAGGAAGACATAGATCTTTCCGTGTCAGAAATGGGAATTACTCTTGAGGTAAACACTGAAAAGAGGAAATACTACAAGTATATTGAACTTGAGAAGGAAATAAAAGCTGAGTCGGCAAAAGCAAAGTTCTCAAACGGAATACTTGACATGATCATAGAACTCAACAATGGCAGGAAAGAAAAAGGTAAGAATGTGAAGATAGAGTAATAGTATGGTCACCATAGATGAAATACTCTCAGTGCTGGAGAATGGAACCAGGAGATCAATCCTCAGACAGTTACTCTTGGATTCCACATATCCACTTGAGATAAGCAAGGCACTGGGCATTTCGCAGCAGGCAATTAATAAACACCTTGAAGTGCTTGAGAAATCCAACATGATAATTTTTTCTGGCAACAGTTCCAGTAGTTTTGGCCCTCCAAGGAAGATATACTCGCCAACTGGTTTCTCAACAATTGTGATTGATTACACTCCGGGATTTCTTGAGGTTAACCACTATTCCCTCAAGGATATTCAGGAAGAAGGCAGGGAAATCGATGACATATCGCTCGACAAGCTTCATGAAATCAATGGCAAGCTCAACAGCATTATGGAAGAAAGGAAAAAACTCGTTGAAGAAAAAAACGTCATCCTGAAGGGACTGAGAGCTTACATAAATGAAAACATACATGATGAACTTATTCGGGCCATACTCGTAGAATATATTGAAACCCTGAGCATCAGGAAAGTGGCTGAAAGATTCAGGATCGATGAACACACCGTTTCAATGATTGTTTCAAGATACATTATCTAATTTTTTATCAATCTTACAAAATTTCTTGTCAACGACGCATGTATCCTCTGCCTCAGAACCTTATCAACAGTGAAATAACTTCTGAAAAATTCAAGGTTGTCTGGATTATCAGTCACTATGCATGCTCTTGAACCAGGATTTAAAACCTGATTCATGACCTCAGCACACTGTGTGTAGAATATCTCATGCGAGGTGCTGATATGGGAATTCCTTCCGTATGGGAAATCTGTTATTATTCCATCATATTTTTCATATTTCTTCAATTTCAGGAAATCTTCTTTTTGAATGGTGAAATTCTTTATTCCATAAAACTTCAGGTTTACAGTCGCTCCCATAGCCATCTGAGGAAGTATATCTATTCCTGATACTTGATAACCTTTCAATCCCGCTTCAATCAATATACCGCCACTTCCACAGAATGGGTCAAGAAGCTTAGATCCTTTGGTGAAATACCCCATATTTACAAGAAACGCCGCAAATTGAGGATCCATGGAAATTGGAGTAAAATATGGTCTCATTGGGGCCCTTCGTTCATTTCTTTTCACATCCTTTTTCACACGTTCCAGTGAGACGTACCAGAGATCAATATGAAAAACCAGGACTACAAAATCATTGTGGTTGAATGAAACCCTTCCCTTCGCTTTCAACTGGTTTCCTATAATGGCCTCATGTTCCGTCCCGTGGCATCCGTCATGGTCTATGACGCGAATATAGAATTTTCCATCAGGAAGTGAAATATCCCTTATATCTTCCAGTTTATCAAAAATACCAATTATCTCACCATAACGCTTCAAGAAGGCAAGATCATGCACTGCTTCTTCCGTGCATTCTGATAAATAGAGCCTATCGCTTAATTTTTTAAATGAAAAATTATTTTTTTTGGATACAACCGATTCCACGTCTTCACTAGAAAATTCAAGTATGCCACCCTGCTGCTCTATAATATAGGCATACTTCTGCCCCGGGTTTATCACCTTCAGTTTGCCTTCTGGGTTTCATTCTCTATATATGTATCCTTCTTTAATTCCCTGTTGAGTTCTGTGGAAAGGCCTTCAAAGACCTTACTAAGCCTCTTGATAGATCTTTTCACTGCGGCCTGTGGTTTGCCGGATTTTACCTTAACATACACACGAGGGTTGTCAATAACAGGATGTTTTATGAAATACCTTGACTCAGTAACCTGCTCATCTTTGAGTATTTCCTCTACCAGCGGTCTGAGCAGAGTATTATCATAATTCATAATTTCGAAAGTTATTGAATCTTTTTGTTTATCAACAATATTGATTTTGCTTTCCATGCATGGGTAATTAAATACGATTTATTAAAAATTAGCTTTTTGATCTATTTTTGATCTATTATACATGGGGGTTAATGGAGGAAAGGCATCCGTTCAGACAAACATTCAACAAGAAACTTCTCAATTTAATATTTTTTAGTCATACTATTGGCGCGTTTAAGAAGCATTATTACCTCCTCATTCGACGTCTGGGAAAAGTCTCTGTAATATTCACCAACAGAATAAAGGACTGAAACACGGTGTATGCACACAACTTCATCTGCAAGCTTAAGAATATCTTTGATAACCGATTCCTGTGCCACAGGTACTGCCACTATTATCTTTTTCTGTGCTATTGATCTCAGCCACATTATTGCGATCTTTACTGTGGCCCCGGTGGCAATCCCATCGTCAACAATAATTGCAGTGGCATCTGGATCTTTTGTTGCATGTTTATCTCTATGAAACTTTTCCTGAAGGAGTAGTATTTCTTTCTGCTTCTCTCTGATCTTCGGCTGTAAATCCTCTTCTCTGTAACCAAGTAAATCCATCAGGGCACCATTGAAATATAGGAGTGGAGGATCATTTCCAGCAATTGCTCCCAGAGCAAGTTCTTCATCATTCGGTGCCCCTATTTTCTTAACAATGATTATATCAAGAGGTTTGCCAAGTGCCCTGGCAACTTGAAATGCAACTGGCACTCCGCCCCTTGGGAGTCCATACACGATGCATCTGTCAAGATGATGCTGAAGGATGGTGTCTGCTAGTTTCTTTCCTGCATCTGCTCTGTCCCTGAACATATATACACATCTCTCTGTCCTATACTTACTTTCTCTGAAATCTATTCATGATTGTTCACATTTGAAACACACTATTGACTATTTCGATTTATCATAGTGTGTGAATAGGAATATGAAATAGGAATTTGCCAGAAAGGGTAAATGAAAGATATTAAAAACAAAAATGAAAAAGAGCATTGAATTAATTGAAACAAAACCGTTAAATGATCAGTAAAGGGAAGCCATCAAATCTAATTCAGGATATACCTTCGGCTGAGCAATGATAATCGAAACATTTAATTTCAAACGATTAATGACCGTCAGATTTAAGAGACACATTCATAGAGGGATTAAATGGCCGGTGAAAGAGGACAGAAAAGAACAAGAGACAAGTGGAAAGAGAAGAAATGGTACACAATACTTGCACCAAATCAGCTTGGTGGGAAAGAGATAGGAATGACTCCGGGTTCCAGCCCTGAGGCTTTAAAGGGAAGAACAATTGAAATTCCGACTTCAGATTTTACAGGGAACTTTAAAAAATCGAATTCAAAGCTTCAATTCAAGATTGCTGACTGTACTGGCTTAAAATGCAGCACAATATTTATGGGCCATTCAGTCAATGATGATTATATAAGAAGAATGGTCAGAAGAAGAAAAGAAAAGCTTGAACTGGTAATAAAGGTAAAAACAGTTGATAATTACACATTTGTTTTAAAAGTCGTTGCAATAACTGACGGAAAGATAACAGCTGCAAAAAGGGTTGAACTCAGAAAAACTATATGGGACCTAATAGAAGGAAAGACAAAAAACATAGACTATTTTGAGCTTGCAAGGTATATAATGGATGAGCAGTCTATAAATGATATACTTACAGGTGTCAAAGAGGTTTACCCGCTTAAGAAATTTGAGTTCAGGAAATCCGAACTAATAGATATGGGTCAGACATACAACTTTTCTGTTCCTGAGACAACAGTACAGGAAGAAAGTAACGCTGAACCCAATTAAACATTTTGCCGGGGTGGCTTAGCTGGTGGAGCGCCGGACTCATATGTTATCTTATAACTGAGAAATCCGGAGGTCTCGGGTTCGACCCCCGATCCCGGCATTGAGTATAATGCATTCATTTATGTTTTCTAGATTTTCAAGTTATAATTGTTTGAGCGAAAAATCTACTGTATTATCTATTATATTCTCATTCCATACCACGTATTCTCCGTGATCTGCAATTAGAATTTTATGTATAGCAGAGTGATTGGCCATAATTATAGAAATAGAAGCTTTGATAATTGTAATAATAGAAAGGAAATGGCACTTTCAATTTTCTTTTGTACATCTACATTGAAAGTGTTCATGAAAAATATTACTTTACCACTGAAAATACACTGATTGTTTCTGTATTCTGGACACCATCGATAACTCTCAACTTGTCGAGAACAAAACTTCCCACTTCTTCTGTGTCTCTTGCTCTAATTTTCACAAGAATATCCCACTGTCCAGCAATGATATAGATCTCATCAACTTCCTGAAAACTGGAGATTGTTTTTGCAAGGTCTCTCTGGGATAATTTTCCCGTATTCCTGAATGAGACAAAAATAAATGCTACCACTGGAAGGCCTATGGCAGTATAATCCGGAACAATCGTGAATTTTTTTATCACACCCCTTTCAACAAGCCCTTTAATTCTTTCATAAACTGTTATTCTTGGAATTCCTAACTCTCTTGAAATATCCGCTATTTTTTCCCTGCTGTTCTCAGTTAAGCATTTCATGATTTCTATGTCTTTTTTATCCATGAAAACTTATGTCGACTTTAGATAAAAATATTGACATTATGTTGACTAATGATATAAAATATTTACTTTATGACATTATGTCTACATTTAATAGATAAAAGTGAAATACTAAATTTTTATCATAACCTTATGGAAAGTTATAAGGAGAAGAATATAATAGAATCCACGCTGAAGCATCTGGAAAGTGAATCTGTAGCAATAGCAATGAGGATCAACACAACTGTCAGGGCTTCAATGGCAAAAAAATTGAGATGGATGGGTTTCATGGAAATCCCTCCCGTGATATATTCAATGGTAACTGATCCGCTGAACCATCCTGTTTATGATCCCAGATTCAAGTATGAAGGTACAGAATATGCTCTTACAAAGAGCATGATATTTCACAAGCAGATTCTCGTAAAAAAGTTCCCGAAAATATACACGTTTTCTCCCAATGTCAGGTTGGAAATACCTGATAAGAAAAAAACGGGAAGGCACCTTCTGGAATTCACACAGTTGGATGTGGAGGTCAGGGATGCCAGCAGGGAGGATGTGATGACCATTGCAGAATCAATCATAAGGGAAGCAGTGAATGACGTGAAAGATACCAATTATGAAGACCTTGAGAAACTAGAAAGGAAAATTTCCATTCCATCGGTGCAGTTCAAGAAGTTTAAATACATGGAATTGAAAGACAAATACGGCCAGGATTTTGAAGCAGAAGCATCTTCCAAGGAAAAATATCCATTCTGGATTATTGATATACCTCTTAAGGAAAGGGAATTCTATGACAGAGAGAAGGAAGATGAACCAGGCATCCTTAGAGACATGGACCTCATATATCCTGAGGGTTTCGGTGAGGGAATCAGTGGCGGTGAAAGAGAATACAAGCTGGAAAGAATTCTTGAGAGAATTAAGGCGAAGGATCAGGACCCTGAGCAGTTCCGTATTTTTACGGAAATCGCATCGCACGGCCTGTTTCCTTCTGCAGGTTTTGGAATAGGCATCGAAAGATTCATAAGATATATATGCGGCTATAGCAGAATAGAATACACGCATCCATTTCCAAAAATACCGGGAGAAATATCGCTCTGAACAGTCAGATATGGGTTAGGATTGGTGGGAGAGAACAATGTCTATGCCATGAGGGCATTTTTTTGGCTTTCCCATGATATCAAACATTCTGTCGATATCTTCATGTTTCAGCAGGTAGTCAAGATTCTCACTGAGCGCACACGCCGTATCAACACCTAATCCATATTTTACCATAAGAGTCTCAAAAACCCTATGTGTCTCTTCCACTCCCAAAAATCTATGTTCTCCACTATTGGTCAGTTTTATCATTCCTTTTTCTCTGATCACAAGATTCTTTTTTTCAAGTCTCTTAATAAGATTAAGTGCAGTTGGAGGCTTGATTTCCATATCCTTCGATAAATCAATCAACCTGAAAGGGAATTTAGAATCTCTATGTTTCCCAAGAGTTACAAGGCAGTCTCTTTCCTTCTTTGTAATTGAAACCTCATCTGACATGATATTAGTAGTATGATAATTAAATTAAAAAGGTTTTGTGTGAATTATTGTGTCTTAAATTCAATTCTTTTTCCATTCTTGACGTATCGCATCAGACTCTGACCAATTTCACTATCAAGCTTCACCCGTATGATTCCCTTGCTGGATGTTCTTCCGGACATTATGATAATATCATCGAGGTAAATATTCACCATAGTATCTTTCACATTGCAATCAAGGTAGATTATTCTGTTCCTTACATCAAATAAGACTTCCTTTCCGGCCCCCCGTTCTTCTGACTCAACATCAATTGATACGCCAAGGTTCTTCTCGATGCTAGTTATATTAGAACCTTTCCTCCCTATTAGTTTCGCCTTATATTCCTCCGGAATCTTTACTTTTGCCCTGTTTCTTCCTATCATTTCAACCTGAACATCTTCAGTATTCAGCGCACTGGTTATATATGACCGAACTTTTCCAATCTTCTCTTCCCTATCTGCAATTCCCTGTTCTTCATTTACAGGAACAACAACAATCTGTTCCCCGAATGTGTATATTTCATACAGGGGTTCCATTGTCATTCCATCCGATATTACAATTACTGGTCTTGCAAGATCATCCTGAACCATCCCATGTGGAACCTTTACCTTATGTTGTATTTTCAGTGTTTTTCTCACATCTCCTGCATCGATGAAAAGGACAGTGTCGATTATCTGTGGAATCATTCCAAGCTCAACCCTTCCTATGAATCTCTGAATCGCATCTATAGGTGCAGTAGCATGCACAACGCCAATCATTCCAACTCCAGCAAGTCTCAGATCGGAATATGTCCTGAAATCTGCTGTGATTCTCATTTCATCAAAAATTGTATAATCATTTCTTACCAGCAGAAGGATATCTCCAGTTTTTTCCATTGAGCCGTCAAGGGCGGTATACTGGGTGATTTCAGGATCAACCTGAAGATCTCTTGGCCTCTCCATTGTCTTAACAATCATACCATTCCTGTTTAGATAATTTGCAAGTGCCTGCACAAAAGTGCTTTTACCGGCACCTGGGGAGCCTGCAACAAGGATTCCTGAGGATTTCATCATAATGCTGGAAAGTATAGTATTGTTAAGATTATAATAATCGATTTCAATGGATTTTAGCTGCCTCACAGCAGTTATTTCGGTAGCACTTGAAAATGGTTTTCTCGTTATGACAATTCTCATGTTGCCGAGCTGTACCACTGTGGCCCCTGACATATCCATCTCTATCATAGATTTCTCCTCATTGCCCGCCCTCATTATGATCTGGTTTGCAATTGCATCTGCCTCCTGCTCGCTCACTACTCTTTCAGTCTTCACGAGATTTACTGTTCCGGGAGTACCGTTCTTCAACTTTACATTTGTTCCTGCTTTCAAGTGCACTGATATGGTTTGCTCGTCGAAAAAATCCTCTATATTGGATACATTCAGATCTTCTGCTGGAAGGTATATTACACTAATTCCCTTAATTGTGGCAAGATCCCTCTGTATCCTGTCTCCTGTCACAAGAGTTGCATTCAGCTCCCATGCATCATTCCTGATAACATTATCTAGTTCACCTTTTTTTCCATTCTTCATCTGCCATTCAAGGGGCCTCTTTCCTCTTACTTCTATGCTTATGCCTTTATCTGAGCAGATCTTCCTTATCTTCTTCATTTCATCCAGGGCAGCAAATCCAACCGACCTGTTCTCGTTTGCCTGGTGCTCAACTTCGGAAAGCATTGTTTCGGAAAAGATAACACAGGAATTGTCATCTATGCTGTTCATGAATTTCCTGAATCTGCCGTCTATAATAACTGAAGTATCCGGTAAATAGTCCACACATGATCAGGGCTTAAGATTATTTATTAATTCTCATGTAATTCTGGGTACATGGATGTCATTTCCCGGGCAAAACTTCTTTTAAAGATGCTTGGAGATCAGCATGAATCCATAAGTTATAAGACTGCGCTTCTTTTTTCTGGAGGAATAGACAGTTCGCTTCTTCTTTCCATCTATATGGACAAAATCATACCCTACACAATAGGATTTCCCGAAAGCCAGGATATTTCATTTTCAGAAAAACTTTGCAATGAATTTTCCCTGAATCTTAATATCATCGAAACTGGGGAAGAAATGGTTAGGAAAGCATTCATGAAGGTTATAGAAACGGACAAAAACATAACTTTTACAGATATCGGTTTTGAGACTGTATTCCAGATCGCATGCGATCATGTGAAACAGGGTAAGATTATGACTGGACAGGGAGCAGATGAGATTTTCTATGGATACATGAAATTCAGGGATGGCAGGGAAAATAGTAACAGGAAAAGCCTGGAAAAACTGTTCACCACAACATTGCCAAGAGAGATGAGAATAGGATCATCCAGTGGAAAAACTCTAATTACTCCCTATCTTGACAGAAATATACTTGACTCCTTTTCCGTACTTCCTTATGAAATGCATGTATCAGCCGAAGAAAACAAGATTATAATCAGGGAAGCCGCAAGAATCGCAGGATTGCCTGACTTCATCATTCACAGGCCAAAAAAAGCAGCACAGTACGGTTCTGGAATCAATAGGTTTCTAAAGAAAGAATTACCGCGAGGAAACAACAGATGAAAAGTTTCGGGGTACGGGGGAGTATTACAATAATGCTCATCCTCAGAGTCCTTTACGCAATGAATTGGTACAATGTATCCCCTCTCCTTTTCAACATCCTCAATGCATACGGAACCCCATTCTATCTTAGCGGATTGATACTCTCCGCCTTTCTGCTTGGTACGGCACTGTTTCAGATTCCTTCGGGACTCATAGCTGCAAAGATTGGTGCAAAAAACACGGCCATGTCCGGAATGATAATTATGTCAATTGCCATTATTCTATCTATTTTCTCACCGGATTTCTTAATATTCCTGATTTCTAGGTTCATGGTTGGAGTAGGTGCTGCATTCTTCTTCTCATCGGGTGTTGGAGTTCTTTATGAGATAGATCGGACAAAATCCTCCACTAACCTTGCAGTATTCAACACTGCTTTTTCAATTGGTGGGGGTATAGGAATATTATTGTTCTCATTTCTTTCTCCGATGTTCTCCTGGCAGAATCTTCTTCTAATTTCCGGAATTGTCACACTGATTTTTACCATATGTGGAATCCTTTTCATTCCTAAGACATTCAAAAAAGGCAGCAGTAAGGATTTCAGGAAAAACGTAAAATCAAGATTCTTCTCAAAGCCCCTCATACTTCTTTCCCTCGCCCTCTCAGGGTATTGGGGGATGAATTTCACTTTTGGAGAATATGAAAAATCTTTTGCCCAGGTTCTTGGGTTTAATCCTACTGTTGCAGGGCTCATCGGTTCTCTTGCCCTATTTGCAGGAATATTTGGGTTATTTATTTACAGAAGAATTCACATCGGTTCACCTGCGGTAATTCTTCCATCGTTTCTAATAACTATATGCATAATAGTTGCAATACAGGCACTAGGGTTTCCAGATTATCTTTTCTTTGCCTCGGCAGCAAGTGGAGTTATGAGTATTATTCTCTTCTCGCTGGAATATTTCTATGTGATCAGGATTGAAAAAGAAGAGAAATATGTTCCACTTGGAATTTCTATAATGAATGGGATCCAGATCGCTGCAGGAGCTATAATAGCATCCGTCTTTGGTTATGTATATTCAATCAACCAATTTGTTTCATGGTTGTTCCTTGCAGCAATTTCTATGGTAATGCTCCCCATTGGAATGGCTGAATTGAAAAAGATAAACATAAGTTAATCTTCGTATAACTTTATTTTTTTCCATATTGGGATAAAAGCGATGAAAAATATTGTACCGATTATGGTTAAAGGGTACCACATCATTCCCATATTGCTGCTGAAAACCGTAAGCAGAAATGTCCCTAATACGGGAGCTGAAGGGGCCACCAATCCAGTAAGCGCCTGAAATGAAGTGAAATACTGTCCTCTTGCCTCAGGCGGAGACGCCCTGCTTATTACTGAATTGATGGACGGGGTTATGATATTTTCTCCCAGTGTGATGATTATGGTATCCACAACAAGGAATGAAAATCCTGTGAAGAAGGGAAGAATAGAAAATGAAAAAAGATACAGGAGATAGCCAAGATTTATCCTTGCTATATCACTTAATCCGGCAATGAGCCTGTTTGTCGGGATCTGTCCCAAGGTGACAACTATTCCATTGACCGAATAGAGCATTCCTACCTGTATAGTAGTCATAGAGTCATACCCTCTCCAGAATAGTGTAAGGGTTGTTCCCCACTGACCCATTATTACAAAAAAAAGGGCTATCAGTATGGATATCATGAAAAAATTCCTGTTCCGGAAGGCAGCGTAGAATTTAGCCTGAATGTTCCTATTCTGATTAACACCTGTAATTTTTGTTTCCTCAAGATAAAGAATGTAGATTATCAGTTCAATGATTGAAGATACTGCGGTTATAAGAAAAACATAGCTGTAGGATAATAAAGCGACAAAACCCCCAATAGCGGGACCTAAGGAAAATCCTGCATTCTGGAATATCCTGACCACACTGAAAGCAGCTGTTCTCTGTGAAGAGGATGAGTACTGAGAAACGATCACATTATCCGCTGAACCTATTATATTCATGAAAGGTTCGGTACAGATTAGGATGAAATATAAGTAATAGAGATTCGAGTTGTAGAGCACAGTAAAAAATAGCATGATGAGTATTGCAGAAAGTGATGCATTGCTGATGATGATCGCTTTTTTTGGCCCATTCCTGTCGATAAATCTTCCGCCATAAAGTGTGAAAGGAAGGGAAAGAACTGACATCAAAAAAAAGAGTATGCCTATGGTCATGTATGGAACATTTCTTTGTAGATAGAGGTACAAAGGAAGAAAGATCCACAACTGTGAACGGGAAAAAACCCTGAGGAACTGATTAGCAGAAATCACAGAAATTCCACGCTTTGATAAAAGCTTAAATGTGGAACTATGAAATATTTCAGATTTTATATTTAAGTATAGTAAGTTTATATTTAAATATATTTAGATAAAAATTGTTACAAACTCGGTAAAAGTCTATATAGCTATTACATCCTCATTTATCTCAGGTGAATATACACAGAGACTATCTGACTCAAGGTAATCATTTTTCTCTGAAAAGGCCCTTGCCCTTGATCCGCCACAGATTTTCCTGTACCTGCATCTTCCGCATTTTCCCCGGAACATATCCCCGCTCTCAATATTCATCAGGATTTCATTATCTTCTAGAATACTCTGGAGTGGTGTTTCCCTGATGCTTCCCAGTTTCAGATTAAATAGACCAGATACACTCACATCTCCGTTAGATGAAATGAAGGCAGTTTTGATCCTCTTTCCATTTGTAGGATATGTTTTGGCTCTCAGAAGTCCGGTTATGTTGGTATCCTCGCTTCGCCTTATAAGTTCCCTGAATATATCTCCCCCTATCATTGGAAACCCTTCCATTGCCATCTGCTTTATTCTCCTGTATTCAGGCGCTTCAACTGTTCTGATTGCAGTTCCTGAGGCCTCAACATGCAGAAGGTACTTCAGAAAATCTTCGCCTTCAAGGCTCGAAATTGGTTTCTCACCCTTTCCTCTTCCAGTTGCTATAAGGAAAAATATTTCCCATGTTCTGATCTGGTATTCTCTCAGTATCTTAAGAATGAACGGAAAATCCATCAGATTCCTTTTCATCACTGTGCTGTTGATCTGGAGTTTTATACCAAAATCCTTGATAGTGCTCATTGCGAAAAGGGTTTCACGAAACAAGCCATTGCATTTTCTTATCTCATCGTGTATCTCTGGCTGCCCGTCAAGGGAAATGGACATAGAATTCATCCCTTTATCCATAAGGAAAGAAAGCATGTCTGTGTTTAGTTTCTCTGTAACTGCAGGGCTTACTGAAAAACCCACCGATGAATCACTCAATGCAGATACAGTATCTATAAAAGAAGGACTCATAAGTGGATCTCCACCGGTAAGTACGACATGAGGGGCCCTTCCGGTTACTTCTGCTATATTTCCGATGCTGTTTATAATTTCATTTATATCCTTCATCCCCAAATCATTACGCGAGGGAAACCTTATGGATGAGGCCCTGCAATGTAAGCATGAGTAATCACATGCCTTCGTCATTTCTATGAACAGCAGATCAGGGCGATACATTGCCATACACAATCAATAACTGTGGTATTATTAATATAAAAGCTTACATGTAAGGTGAGCTACCATGAAAACAATAATTATCAGGAAAAATCTATATTCATAATAGTAATGTAATATAATGCTTTCTTTGGTATATTTTGTGATTGGTTTTGGCTCTGGATCAGCACTGGTAACAATCATATACCTGATTTTGAACAGAAGGAAAAAAATTTATGCTGGCCTCAACAAGGACGTTATTAAAACCATTGCCATGGAAGTAATGAACGAAACAAGCTCCCAGTCACACAGCATTTCCGAATTTATGGCAAGGGTAGTTGCATCCAACACTGAAACTGTTATGGAAAGAAAATCCGAGGAGATAAGTGGAATTCTTAAGCCAATGAGGGATCTTATTGATGATTACTCCAGGAAGATTCGAGATCTTGAAAT
Organism: Thermoplasmata archaeon; assembly: GCA_021833045.1. The sequence continues at coordinate 7,366 of JAKBGP010000008.1, read as the reverse complement.
AAACAGGAAGGAAGAATATGGTGGCCTCAAGGAAGTCATCTCCTCTTTAATGGATCTAAGTTCCAAGGTTAAAGATGAGACACGGTTTCTAAGTGAGATATTGAGAAATCCGCAAGAAAGAGGGAAATGGGGGGAGATGTCCATGAGGAGGATCGTGGAACTAGCAGGAATGGTTGAGCACATTGATTTTGATGAGCAGTTCGTTATGAATACTGGAGAGAGGCCAGATATGATAGTGAATCTTCCCGGGGAGAGGAGAATCATACTGGATGCAAAGGCCCCCTTTTCGAAATACCTCGAATTCATTGAGGCTTCTGACCAGAAAATGAAAAAAGAATTCATATCTCAGTTTGCTTCAGATATCAGATCACACATAAGGAAACTTTCCTCAAGAGAATACAGTTCAAAGCTGAACAATTCCGCTGATTTTGTAATAATGTACCTCCCGGCAGAATCAATGCTATCAGCCGCATTGACGGAAGATCATGAGATAATGGAATATTCCATGAAAAATGATATCATAATTTCATCTCCTATTATGCTCATGGCATTGATGAAAATTGTAAGTTCAGTATGGAGAGAAAGAAAATCCATGGACAATGCTGTCGACATCCTTCGTAGTGCAGAGAGTCTCAATGAAAGAATTATTGGAATGTTTCAGAAAATGGAATCAATGGGGAGAAGCATTGACAGCACCGTAAAATCATATAATGAAATAATAGGTACCATGAAGCACAGGGTTTTGCCAGTCATAAAGAACATGGAACAACTTGGTGGATTGAAGGGGCCAGAAAAAGTTCCTGAACAGATTGAAAATTCATCCAGGAAGGGAGAACTGATGGATTGGATAGAAACAGGTGATAATGATCATGCATAAATATTTCCTTTAATTGAGAGGGTGTTGTGATGTCTGCGGTTTCTCAAGGTATCTCCGAAAAAATAGAAAAAGCGCTCCATGTAGAAGATATTCTCGAAAAGAAAAAGATTCTTGGCGAAGTGCTGACGATGGCTACAGAAATGCTGGAGAGAAACAATATTACGCTTATAGATAACCTGGAACACAGTATCAGTGCCAGAAGTGTTGAAAGAATCGATCATTATGCAAGAAAGGCACTGGATTCAATTTTCAAAATTAAAAATAATAGAATCAATGATCTGAATCTTGCGAGATGGAAAGATTATAATGAAATACTTACGGACAGTCTCTGGCTTATGGAAAAACGAGACAGGGCTAAAGGGCATGATGCATCATACTGGGGAAACTTTGTCCCACAGATCCCTCGTCAGTTAATGCTAAGATACACCAGGAAGGGTGATTGGATTCTGGATCCATTCATGGGAAGTGGAACCAGTGCAATTGAGGCTTACAAGATGGAAAGAAATGCTATAGGCATAGACCTCAACCCTGCAATTCTTTCATCTGCCAAAAGCAAAATTGAGGCTATTCGCGAAGAAGATGTTCATAATGTGCACATATGCTTCCACAATGGGGACAGTTCCAGAATTGATTATGATGAAATACTGAAAGAAGAGGGATGCCAGGAAATAAAGCTTGCAATACTTCATCCCCCATATCACGACATTATCAAATTCAGTGATATAGAGGGGGATCTCTCCATTTGCCCAGAACAGGAGACCTTTCTTGAAAAAATTGGGATAATAGCGGAGAAATGTAATAAAGTAATGTCAAAAGATGGTCACCTGGCACTTGTCATTGGCGATAAATATGAAAATGGAAGGTGGATTCCGCTGGGGTTTCTGTCAATGAATGAGATAATGAAAAAGGGGTTTTACTTGAAGAGCATTATAGTCAAGAATTATGAAGAAACAAGAGGAAAGAGGGGAAGTCAAGAGCTCTGGCGCTACCGGGCACTGGTAGGTGGCTACTATCTGTTTAAACATGAATATATTTTTCTCTTCACAAAAAAATAAGTTTTTTCATGATAAATTCTTATTATGATCTATATCACGTTTCTTTAAGAAATAACATATTTGAAAATTATTTTAAACCATATTGTATTTACCAAATATGGGTGAAGAAGTAAACCAATCAAGAAGGGGATTTTTAAAAGCACTCATCGGGCTTTCTGCGGTGGCTGCCGTTGGAGGCATGGGAAAAGGAGCCATACAAAACATTATAACACCCGCTGTTGGTCTCAGTGGCTTTCCTGAAACAATGCTTTACTGGAATGATCCCTCTACCCCGAATTCGGCACCAGTCCCTCTGAAGGTTTCAACATTTCCTGTAATGAGCGCTCAGGTATGGGTATATTATTATCCACTCTCTGACGAGCCAAATTTCCTCATCAAGTTCCCAGACCCCGTACCGCCATCTTCTGTGCTGATTGATGCAACGGGACAGACGTTCACATCTCCTCCCGGTGTTGGCCCCAGCGATTCACTTGTTTCATACAGTGCAATCTGCCAGCATCTTGGGTGCATTCCCCCAATTATTCATTATTACCCACCAAACTCACTGTCACAACTTCCTTCAAATGTTCAGTCAACGCTTAACAGCGAAAACAAGAAATACGGAGTTATACATTGCAACTGCCATGGAAGCACATACGATCCTTACAAAGGCGCATCCATCATAACCCACCCAACCCAAAAGCCTTTACCTAACGTGGTTCTTTCCTACGATAGCATAACAGACGCTGTATTTGCAAAAAAGTTGGTAGGTCCCACTGTTTTCGGACATCCATCAGACCTGTCTGGAGGAAATGGTATATCTAATCTCAAAAAGACAACCTTGATAAATATGTCATCTGCGTGAGGAGATAAAATGGTGAAAAAACCTTCATTCAACGTTAAAAATATAATTAGAAACGTCCTTGGGGAAGACCCCTTAAAGATAAATGAACTCCCCCTTGCAACTGTTCCAGACTACATGAGAAAGAAAGGTGGGTTCTGGTACTGGACTGGCGCTGTGATTTCCATGGCATTCATATATCAAGTGGTAACCGGTTTAATGCTTCTTCTGTATTATAATCCCGCGAACGCATACAACTCCACTGAATATATTCTGAATAACGTTCCTTATGGGGAGCTTATCCTTACGACGCATCTTTATGGTGCCTATGCAATGATTGTCCTAATTTATATTCACATGTTCAGGAATTACTTTTCCGGAGCATATAAGAGACCGAGAGAACTTCAATGGATAACCGGTCTGATTCTTCTTGCGCTAACAATTGGAGTTGGCTACTTCGGGTATTCTATGACTGGCGATGTGCTCTCTGCTGACGCTACGGATGTGGGAAGAGGAATAGCGCTATCTGTGCCTGTCCTTGGAAATATATCAGAGTATATATTGTTCGGAAACGGAACAAACACATCACTTTTCATAAGAATGCTTGGATGGCATATTATTCTGGCAGCTCTTGTAGGGGCACTTTTCGGTTTCCACTTCTATCTTGCAGAGGCCAATGGGATGATGCCAAGCCAGAGATCAGCTAATTACACCGCTCCTGCCGTGGAAAAGGATAAGCCGGAACATAAACCATGGTTCCCTTACAACCTTCTTTTCATGATGCAGCTAGCTGCTTTTTCCTTTGGAATATTCATTATTCTTCCGTCAGCAGTTGATGCCCTGAGAGCATTGAACATGGGTGTTCCTGCCATATTCGATCCATTCCCACAGGTATCACCATCTTCACCGCTGGCATCATACGTGCCACCTTATCCGCCATGGTTCCTTCTCTTTGTTTATAAAGCGGTTGACTTCAAGATGTTCAACTTTTTTGGGGGATATTCGGCACTTGCAGCTTCCATATGGTTTGGTGGGCTTCCATTGATATATTTCCTTCTTGTTCCATTCATTGACAGGTCCAAAAATCTCCACCCTCTTTCAAGATCTATTTTCACTGCTTTCGGTGTCATTGCAATAATTTACCTGATAGTACTCTCCGCATGGGGCGTGCTTGCTCCAGGAATTCCTATAAACAACACCGATGTCACATATGTTCTTCTGCCACCATTTGTCATAGTCATAGCATTTTTCCTTCTTCTGGGGCACTTCTATAAGAAGGGTGCCTTTACGCCTTCTATAAGCAAGATATCAACATCATTTGGAATATTCATGATACTTCTGATCATTGGAATATTTGAACTTGCAATGCAGTTCTCATCTATACTTCATGGCATTAATGCTGGAAACATGTCGGAACTTGGAATTTTTGGTTCCGCCACTGCTTTTGCGGCCTTTGGAACCGTGAAATCTGCTGATTATGCTAATCTTGCAAGGATAGAAACTCAACCTACCAAGGGTATAACTGTGAGCATAAGGGTTGCAAAGACACTTGTTTCAATCCTCTTTATAATCTCTGCTGAAATACTCTGGCTTATGATTCAGGCAAACCCATTGAACCTGGTTCAGGAAGCGGTATTTGGAATTGGCCTGGGGGCCCTCCTCATTATTGTCGGTATAGGAATAAGAATATACAGGCTGGCATATTACTATGAGTAAGGCACCTAAAGTTGTGGGGTTCAAGGAAATAAGCTTCTGGCAGGAAGATGGAATAGGTGTAATTGCCATACTTACAGGAGAAGATGGCAAGGTCACCATGAATTTTTTTGATGAATTTCTGAGAGCCATTACTCTTGCAATTACAGATGAAAAGGTCATGTCTCTTGCCATTACAGGAACAAACGATACTTTCTTCAAAGGTGTCAGAAATTTGGACAATTCAACGGTCAAGACATATCTTGAACTCACGTCGGCAACTGCATCATTCCTTTCCACAATGGACAAACCTATCATATCAATAATTAATGGTAATGCTCAGAACCTTGGCGTTGAACTTGCACTTCTTTCCGATGTGATCATTTCAAAAAAAGGATCTCTACTGGAAGTGTCAGGCAATTATGAGCCAGTGATGGGTTTCTCGCTTTCATCACTGAAATATTCTTTCTTCAAGAGTGGAGAGGCAGAAGAGAAAAGCAATTGTGACATAATAATGGAAGGAGATGATTTTCTGGAAAAAGCATCTGTCTATATTACAAAACTTGGAAATCCTGGACTCAATTTAGTGAGAAGAAACAGGTTAAGGGATATTAGAAATGTCCTTTCCACTGAAAGAGAGTACTTTCTATTGAAAACATTGTAATTATTCTAAAAATACATAAAGAATGGTATAGCTATTAGAACTGAGGAGAGGGAAGCGAGAAAATTCACCTGTCCCTTATTCATAATATTTCTATTTTCAAGAGTTGCACCAAGAATAGAGTCTACATGTGCGGCTGCAAATCCTGCCATAGTAACACCTACTAGACCTGCTATTAGATTATGGGAAGACGAAAGGAGAACATATGTCACTCCTATAATAAGTGCACCAAACAGAGTGGCAAATTCACCAAGTAATGATATGCCTCCATTGGTTCCTGTCCTAACTCTCTTGAAAGTTGTTATCAGGTATGTATTAGAGTCGACTACGCCAATTTCAGATCCAAACGTATCGGCAGTTATGGAAGCAATGGCAGCTGAAAACAGGACAAAATAGTGGTATGGGTATGGGCTGATAAAATTTGCAACGGCAATAAACAGTGCCATCATACCTGCATAAAACACATTGCTGAAATGTCTTTTTCCATCACTTCCTTCACTGGTGTTAGCGGATTTTTTATAGTCAAATTTGTATCTGGTTGCAAAATATGAAATGAGAAGGAATACAACCAGAATTGCAAGCCACGACATGGAGTCAAGAAACATCACTATGCCTCCAAATATGACTGCAGCTATGGTACCTTTCAGGTCAAGTATTCCAATTAAATACGATGAGAGAAAGAGAATAATGAGAACAATGGATGAAATTAATATATATTGAATTGAGGGAAATGTTAGCATTTAATTTCTATTTCAAATTCCTCTTTCTGATAGCCTCTGTTCCCTCGGAAGTTCTGTCACATCAATTCCTTCCATTGAAGGAAGGTTCGAAGAGACATTTCCGACAAGTCTGTAGTCTTCAAAGTTTTCGACGGCATCCACCATGGCTTTGGCCATTTTAATCGGATCTGGCGATTTAAAAATTCCACTCCCTACAAACACTCCATCCATTCCCATCTTCATCATCAGTGCAGCATCGGCTGGAGTGGAAATGCCTCCTGCAGCAAAATTGACTACAGGGAGCCTTCCCATTCTCTTAATGTCCTTGAGTACAGACAGCATTTCGTCTGCCATCTTTCCAACATCCATTCCATAGTACAGATCTGATCCTCCGCCTGCAACTTCTTTACTGTATAGTCCCATCATTACGTCGCCTCTGAGTTTTGTGTAAGGATCTACCATAACGGCGGCAATCTTGGCCATATCTCCGTTACTCATGGATTTTATGAGCTTAATTGCTTCCTTCATCATCTGAACATGCCTTACTGCCTCTACCACGTTTCCAGTGCCCGCCTCACCTTTTGTTCTTATCATCGCCGCACCCTCAAATATTCTCCTCACAGCTTCAGAAACATTTTTTGCACCACAAACAGTTGGAATCTTCAACTGTTTTTTGTTTATGTGAAAATAAGGATCTGCCTGTGTGAGAACTTCACTTTCATCAAGCATGTCAACCCCAACTGCTTCAAGTACAAGGGCTTCAACGGTATGTCCAATTCTTACCTTTGCCATAACAGGTACTGTAACTGCATCAATAATTTCCTTTATCTTTGCTGGGTCAGTCATTCTTGCCACTCCTCCCTGAGCCCTTATATCTGCGGGAACCCTTTCGAGAGCCATAACGGCCACTGCTCCAGAGGTTTCTGCTATTCTAGCCTGCTCGGCGTTGGTGACATCCATTATGACTCCTCCCTTTGTCATTTTTGCAAAGCCTGTTTTAAGGAGTTCTTCGCCATATCTTAAATCTGAAATATTCAGTGACATAATATCTAATATGAAATAAGATGTTAATATTAAAGGTTTATGAAATAATTTTTATCATTCATGATCGGGAAGACCTCTTGACTTGGCAAGAGGATGAAAGCGAACAAAAAATTAATACAGACGTTTTCTAATATCCCAGTAATTATTCGCCACGGGTAGATCGAAACCCCGAATTCGACTCTTTCTTACAGAAATTTGTCAGAATATGAGTTGTTGATCCTTGATTTATCTCTTTTTTCTTATTTTTCTCCCTGTTTCTTATTATTGTTCCACAACCTACGCTATCTTTCCCTGTTTTTTCAATGTGATCATGGTGAGTGCATTGTAACCAAGGCAGAGAAACATTGCCTTGACCCTGCACCTTCTCACCATGGTGACGAGAGTATGGCCCCCATTCATGATCCATTTCATCACACGCATGTAAATTCTCAGGTCAGCCTTCAGTTGTTACATTCCTAATACCACCTCATTTATGAACATATCCTAAAGACCGGGGCG
>JAKBGP010000187.1 GCA_021833045.1 Thermoplasmata archaeon | reverse complement strand
CAATGTTGTATTAATCAGCACAAAGTTTTCTCCATAGGTGAAATGATCCATAGTCGACGGATCATTATATCCTACTGACAAATTAAACCTTTCGCTAAACATACTTGAGGGTTGATAGCATCCATAATAGAAATAAGGATCTGGTATATTACATTGTAAAATATTGCCGTATGTGAGAGGAAAATAACTGTTATTTCGATTAAGCTTTTTCTTGCCTCTATCTATCTTGAATTTCACTTCTATTAAAAAATATAAATCTTAATTTTATTAAAATTTTAGGGTAATTCTAATTGTGTTGCATAAACCATTCAATAATTTTTCCTGAAAATATAATGGGTGTTGTTTGTGAAATTCAACAAACCAAATGATCATGGAAAAGATATGGTCACTGTAAAATAATTACGTGTAAAAAGCATGAGGGGAATTATTCACATTAACTGTATTGAGGATCACATATATGATCTGAAGAAATATAAAATGGAAAGAGGAACGGAAGACCGTTCGTAATTCCCTACAGTTACGTTGAATTCATTGAAGAATCAGATCAGTGTTCAATGCATTATTCAGGTCACTGGAATCATATCTGAGAGTATTTGTATAGGGCAGAGATTCCAGAAATATATTCAATCTTTTGAGGAATAGTGGAATCGGTGCCATTATTTCACTCAGGAAGAATCTCAACACGCTTTCAACAGGTTCACCAACCTGAGGAAGAACGGCAAGGAAGATCAGGAAACCTGGATTAGAGGAATGAAAGTGTTTCCAGGAGTATAAGAAGAGATGGACAGTTGAAATAGATCTCCCAAATCTCAAGAGAGTCATGGGAGAGATCATCAAAGCAAGAATACAGATTACAAAATTCAGGAAATTGACCGAAGAAGCTCTATTACAACACTATGAAGGATTATAGATTGTTATGCAACACAGTTGTGGAATTCCAGAAGTCTTTAATGAGAATACTCGTTAAATATTAAGATCCTAATAGAATGTAATAAAATTTGGATAGTAATAGAATGAAAGAAGTGGATTGGAATTGATGGATATTTTTTTAAGCTGGATATGCATATTTAGCTGATGAAAATAAGTCTTAGAATAATTTCATCCTCATACAGAACTTCAGATACTGTTTTGGAGATATTTGGGAGGACAATCGACGGAACATCAGTAACGGTCCTGTGTGGTGGTTTCGATCCATATTTTGATGTTATAGAGCCAAATGAGCAGGAGATAGAAGGAATCAAGAAGAATCAAGAATTCAAGAGAATGGAGAACCTTGAACTATGGGTCAAGGGAGAGACAAGAAAAGCAATAAGAATTTATGTTAATCATCCATATAAAGTGCCAGAACTGCGCTCCCTTTTTGTTTCCACAGTAATGGCTGCAGATATACCTTTTCACCACAGATTCATCTACGATCTTGACCTTGGGGCCTGTATTGAGGTAGAAGGTGAGGAAGTCATTGACAGAAATAGATATCATACCGATATGGTTTTAAAAACCGATATTAAAGGCATAAGAACAACTGATGATTTCACACCTGATGTAAGGGTACTTAGCTTTGACATAGAGAATGCATTTCCACCAGATGAAGGTGACACTTACGGAAAGATCATAGTAATAGGCTACTCCATAAGAAGCAAAAAGGGGACAGAAACCGAGAAAGGTGCCATTACGGGAGAAGAGAAGGAAATTCTTTCAAATTTTAATAAGCTTATTCTGGAAAAGGACCCTGATATTATTATAGGATACAACATAGATGGGTACGATCTACCTGTAATTGAATACAGGATGGAACGGTACAGACTCACACTTGATATAGGACGGGACGGATCAAAGGCAAGGAGGATGAACGGCCAGTTCTGGAGGGTAAAGGGAAGGATAATAAGTGACGTATGGTGGAACGTAAAGAAGATCCTGAAACCAAAACATGAAACTCTTAATTATGTTGCAATGGAACTCCTGAACGAAGGAAAGGATGATGTTGACAGGCTTAACATTATGGAAGAATACAAGAACAGACCTAAGGAAGTCATTGACTATTGTATTAAGGATGCAGATCTAACACTGAGGATCATGGAAAAGATGCGGGTTGTTGATAGAAATATGTTCATGTCTACTGTTACCAAACTTCCACTGGAGGATACAACAAATGGCGGAACAAGTAATTATGTGGATTCTTTGCTCATAAGACTGGCAACGCAAAGGAATATTGCAGTTCCAATGACAGCAAGTCAGGCGCTCAAGGACAGGGCAATAGAAGGCGGCCATGTGGAGTCAATAGGAGCAGGACTGTATGATATGGTGATAGTACTTGACTTCAAAAGCATGTATCCATCCATAATTATGAAATACAATATATGTTTCACCACATTAAGTGAAAAAGGAACTATTATTTCGCCTACAGGGGCAAGATTTCTGGATCCATCTGTGAGGAAAGGACTAATTCCTGAATTATTGCAGACTCTAATGGCAAGAAGGGATCAGGTAAAAAAGCAGATGAAGCAGGCCACGGGAGACGAAAAGGACTATTTAGACGGAGTGCAGAATGCCATTAAAATTCTAATGAACACCTTTTATGGTGTCCTCGCTTCTTCATTTTACAGATTCACAAATCCGGAACTGGGTAGCTCGGTTACTTCCTTTGCAAGAAATACGATCATGGGTCTCATTGATAAACTCAAGAAAAAGGATCTAAAGGTGATATACGGTGATACAGATAGCGTTTTCATTGAGTCAGGAAAGAAGGAGCTGACTGATGCGATAAAAATGGGAAATGATCTGAGCAAAGAAATTTCTGACGATTTGCACATTCTGATCGAGTTCGAAAAAATTATGGATCCTTTCTTTTCACATGGAGCGAAGAAGAGATACGTGGGGAAGATAGTCTATCCTATGGATAGTGCTGGAGAAATGCTTGTGAGAGGATACGAGGTTAGGAGAACTGACTCCTTTGATATGCAGAGTGAACTGCTTGAATCGGTGTTTGATTCATTGATGAAAAAAGATGTATCAGGGGCAAGAAAAAACGCGGTAGACGTTATAGAAAGAATGATCAGTGGGGATAGGAGCATAGATATATCTAAACTGGTTATTTCAAGATCGGTTAAGGATTCAGCATCCTATGCAAACGCTGATTCCATGGCAAATGTGAGAGCCGCAAGAAAACTGCAGGAAAGAGGTGAAAGGTTCATACCTGGAATGAAGGTTTCCTGGATAGTTACCAATAGCAGGGTAACACCACAGGAAGTGGAACCATATATTGACGGAGAGAAATTTGAGGACGAACCTGACTGGCTTTATTACGCAAAAAGGGTTGAGGAAACTGTAAACAGAGTGTTTGAGAGTCTCGATGAGCCCATACACCTGGTGGAGCAGGGTTCCAAATCTGGGAAAAGGCAACAGGCTGTGCATAACAGCAAGAATACAACACTTGATAGTTTCATGGAGGGATAGATTGTTTGATTTTGTTGTCATTGGGGGAGGACCCAGTGGCTCATATTGCACTCAAAGGCTGGCGAAAAGAGGGTTTAAGGTAGCACAGCTTGAGGAGCATCAGTCCATCGGAAAGCCTGTTGAATGCACTGGTCTTGTTTCAAGAAGAGTGACTTCAATGGTAAAGACGGATTCAGTGGTAAACAAAGTCCATGGTGCAAACATATACTTTCCAGATGGCAACCACATAAGAATTGGAAAGGAAGAGGAAACCATGGTGCTGGAAAGGGATCGTTTTGATCAGGATGCTGCTGCAATGTCCATAGGGAATGGTGCAGAGCTAATGTTAAATGCAAGGGTAAAGGACATAAGGAGACAGGATAGGAAAATGAAGATCACCATGAGGAGAGATGGAAACATAGAAGAAGTTGAGGCTCTTGCAGTTGTAGGAGCAGACGGGGCAAACAGTATCACAAGAAAGGTACTGTTCCCTGATCAAAGGTTCAGGAGGATTGTTTCCGCGTATCAGATCGATGGTGCTGATAGGATGGAAGATCAGGATAATGTAAACGTCTTTCTTGGTAATAAATTCAGCAATGGCTATTTTGCATGGGGTACTCCGGCTGGAGACTTCTCTCGCATTGGAACTGCTGGATTTGGATTAACAAGAGAAAAATTCAATTACCTTTACAAAAGGTATCTAAATCCAAATAAAATATCAATAACCGGCGGCCCTATTCCCATAAGTTTCCTCAGAAGACCATATGGTGATGGTGCATTGTTAGTTGGAGATGCAGCAGGTATAGTGAAACCACTCAGCGGTGGTGGTATTTATACTGGAATGGTCTCAGGAGAAAAGGCTGCAATAACAATGGAACGGGCATATGAAAAGGAGGATTTTTCAGAAGGAACACTTTCCCTATACAACAAACTGTGGAAAAAAGAATTAGGTGCAGAACTTAAGAGAGATTTCAGGATACAAAAACTATACTCAAGAATCACTGACACCTCATTTAACATCATAGGCAGAAAGATAACCACTGAGAGAATGACACATTTAATCAATACCATAGGGGATATTGATTATCCCTCAAGAGTTGTTCTTAAAATGCTCATCAGGAATCCATCCATAGTTAGAAACGTATTATTTCCAAGGAAAGAAAAGAATGCAGAACGAAACTAAGTACTCATTTTTAATCATAATAGCAACTCTTTCGTGGGGAGTCACATTTCCACTGATCAAGATATCACTGGAATACATGTCTCCTGTAATATTTCTTGCCATAAGGTTCCTGATATCAACAATAGTGATGATTCCATTCATAAAAAACAGGAGTGATTTTACAGGATTGAAGCAGGGATTTATCGCCGGATTCTATCTGTTTCTTGGA